>DATGYJ010000567.1:0-25499 GCA_035298105.1 Anaerolineales bacterium
CAGCATCTTGGCCACGTAAACGCGTGCGCTTCAATATGCTGGGCACAATCGTTCCGAGCATTTGTCGTGCAGTCTCTAAATTCTTGTTTTCGCGCTCTGCCCTAGCGGAGTCATCGAGCTTTACTATACATGGCCTGTACAATACTCCCTTTTCGTCTTCACCTGTCACCAGATATACAAAAGCATTTCCTGGAATTGGGTCTTGTTGCAACCTTAGTTCTATGAGAAACCTGTTACTAAATAGTTCCTCCAAGAGTTGTTTTTGCAGATTGTCCAACAGCCCAACTCGTTTTATTGTCACTTTACCTGTGGAGCTTTCAATAGGAACTCTCTCCATTGTCACATAGTGTTCAAAGAGAGGGGAAACAAAACTTATTTCTCCCTGCCCATTTTCTTTAAGCAAGTCTTTTCTAAGTAACTTTCGCGTATAGAATGATAATCCTTTGTCAAGAGCTTCTTTCTTGTTTACTCTTTCTAGGACAATTACCTCATCAGAAGCCAGACAGTCAATCCATCTGTTGAATGGAAATGCGGCGGCAAAGATGTTGTACCTAGTAAAGATCTCATGTTTGTCAAAACTGCGGTCGGGGTCTGTGCCGATATCTCGCAAAACTACCTCTGCTAATTCCGGATATCCGCCACATAGCTCAATTATGTGCTTTACGTTCTTATCGGTCATGTGAGGATAGAAATTCTTAATTTCCTGCTCAAGCATGGTTGATGCGATATGGCTTACTCTGGTATGGTTTGTTCCGAAGACTTTATAATAATCTGAATAGTTTGTATGTCTACAAATATCTTCAATATCGCGGTAGCACTCCACGATATTGCTTGTTTTATATGCGCCTTCGTAGCAAAGAGATTGAAAAGTATTCAATAGCAGTTGAATCTCTTCACTGTGAGAAAACTTAAGCACGCTATCAAAATGATTAAAGATATAAATAAATTGCCAGCCATCGTCAGATAGGTTCTTAATGGTTGTGCGAAGAAAATCCAGAAGAGAAGTTAAATCCTTTGATTCAACATCAGAATTTTCAATTTGTACCGGAAGAGGTTGAATAAAGTGTTGAAACAAAGAATTTGACAGTGCTGTCGTCCAAAGACTCGCAAAGTCAACGTTTATTATCTTTACCTTTTCACGACTAAGGGCCTCCTTATCTAATTCGACAGAAAGACACTGAAACACTTGATCAATACCTACACCGGGCATCCCTTGAACTAACCAGTTCTTAAACAGCGTATTCGTGGTAATTAAGCCGACAAGTTTTTCGATTTCTTTTTTTCGAACAGTTTCTGAAAATGTTTCCATGACTCTGTGTCCTTATCTTTTTAGTTCTGAAACCCACAATTCGTATTCAGGACTGTTGTCATAAAACCAGTCGCGAAAGATAGGTAGCTTCACTCTGTACTCATTCTTGTTGCTGGGATTTTGATCCAATATTTCTCTTCTAACCAATTCCCCAAGCTTGTTAATAGCTTTGTCTTCACTGCGATTAGGAAATTTTGATAGGATTTTGTATCGATCCACATATTTACTTTTTTTGTTCTCATTCTCTGCTTCAGCTACTACACCAATGACAGCTAAATCTAGAGGATCAGGCTCAAGTCGTGGTGTATATAAATGCTTTACATATTTTATTTCTAAGTTGCGCTTTACCAACCTCTCCACGATTTCTTCAACATCAAGTTTACAAACGTGAGGCGAATTATTATTTTTTGCATTATCAACCAAGTCTCTACATATCATCTGTATGAAAAACGGATTACATGCTGATGAATATTTTATGAAGTTAACGGCCTCATCACTAAATGAAACAATCTCACTAACATAGTCGTTTCTGATTAGTTTCTCTACAGAACCATCATTTGGAGATAAATATGCGATCCTCCACGTTCGATCATGGTTAAATACCTCCCCCCAGCGCTCAAATAGGATTGGCATTAGTTCACCCCCAGTGAGAACCAGTGTAAAATTCTTCCTTTTGCTTAGGCCACGTAAATACTCAAAAAATAGGCGATCATATTCATATTCACTTTGGTCGATAAGATTGACGATACCATCAAATTCGTCCCACAACAAAACCAGACGATTTATGTTCGCATGCCTGAGTTCGTCCAGCACCGCATTAAACGCCACCGTATAGCTTTCTTTGAACAAAGCTTCATTAGGAAGGGCGAGGTCCTGCCCGAACTGGTTCCTTAATTTGTATTTAATTTCATTTGCAATCGCATACCAAAGATGATGCGCTTTGTGCTTTGTATAATTGATCCAGGATATCTTAACTCCAAGAATTCTCTTTTCAATACTTCGCATGTCAATGTTTTTCTCGAGAAAAAGAAGCAAAGACGATTTACCAACCCTGCGTTGACCGTGAAGCATTAGGAGGCTTCCTGACGGTTGATTTATCGCATACGCACTTACCTCTTCGAGCAATGAGTTCCGCCCCACAAACATTTTTTCGTCGTCTACTTCCCTGTCAGCCTGAAACGGATTTGTTAATTTGTGCAACGAATCGTTTGATTCCATGGCCCCTACAACAAGCGGTTCGCTCACATTGAATTCTATTTTCTTTCCATCCAAATCGTAGAATGTTCCGGAATAGTTGATCTTTAATGATTCTTGTTGTAACTCCTCAGAATCTACAGCAAAATAATCCTCAACTTCCTCGTCCGCATCTAAATCGATTTTTGATTTTTGCGCTTGGAACATCTTACAGTCTGTTCCAAAACTGATACTTATCCGTTTTGCAGAGATATTTCCTGTGTTTTTTATGCGATAAATAACCCGTGTTCCAAGAGATAGATCTGGCCTTTCATAGTAGGAAATATGATTCTCGGCCAGAGATAATTTTATGAACGCTATATTGCCTTTTGACATCGAACTTAATTCTTCTTCGATAATTAGTATCCAGCGGCTAGATACTGGTCGCAAGTGTTGGGCCCATAACGATGTGTAGTTATCTGCTCCAAAGCCCAATATTCTTTCCAACAAGTTCTTAGCGGTCTCTAAGTTTGATTTTCTGCTTGTATACTCGGTAGCCTGAAGATAATTTTCCAAGGAATACATTGCCTGCTGTAAAATTCCCAGAATTTCTAGGTTCGTTTGATTTATTAAGAAACCAAGATCGTCAACTTTCTCTCGCAGAACATTCATATTCTGTGCAATTGCTTGTATCGAGTTGACGTTGTAAAGATGTAGAAATAAAGCTTGCAGTCCATTCATATGTTTCCGGTACTCATAAATGCATTCTGATAAATCAGCGAAACTACTTATTCTTAATTGAGTTCTCACCGGGCCTAGCAATTTATTCTTCGTAATATCCTCATACTGGGAAAACCATCTCAATGTTATGTCTTGCTGCTGATTTCCCAATTCAAGTATTGATCTGATAGCTGTCCTGAAAATCTCTTCATTATCCGTCCCGTTGTACTCAATCATTTTTATGAAATAGACTAAGTTCTGTCTCCGAGGTAGTGGCAGATTCTTGGTTTTAAGGAAAGAGCGAAATAGTAATCCGGCGGGAAAATCAATACTATGTTGACCTGACGCACGATTAAGAGTAATAGCCTCAATAAAGAATTCGCGAGCGAGGTGATATCGATTATGTTGCTCTATAAGGTACTCCCCAAATCGCGTGCAATAGTATGATAAGCAGTATCTGATATCAGATTCAATTGTGCCGATCCTTAAGCGTTCAAAGAATAACCGCGCGATTGTAATCAAGACCTTTGCTATTGTTCTGGGATCAGCGTAGTTCTTTCCGAGTTTCAGATCTGCAATCGTCCATCTTCCTAAAGGTGATAAGGATCGTATATCTTCGGTTGTGAAGTCTTCCACACTTTTCTTGCGCAACTGGATGTAGCGAGGAAAGGAGTTTACCAATACGGTTATTGCGCTCGGATCAACCTTTGCGTTAATTAGGTCATTAAGGACTAGAGGAGGTAGATTCAGAATCTGTAGCTTTTCACGCTCGTCATCGGACACTGCATCAGTCAATTGGACTTTATCTGTACTGGGAAGATCGCTTACAGCCGAAGCATTAAATTCAAGTGCTTGATTTGCCTCCTCATAGAGCGTGTACCATTTTCTTTTGATACGGTTCGCTTCCGGTGTTTTTGAATAACCAAATCTGTTGGCTACATATAAGATATTGGCAAGCTTATTAAGATCTTCGGTAGTTGTCGAATCCAATACTGTGACTTCATGGCTAAGCAATTCCTTTATTTCCTCACCCGATACTGGCTCGCCAACTGATGTCTCAGGTGACACATACTTGTTTATGTCACTTGGAAACTCAGGTATATCCAATAGTTCGATCGTAATATTCAGCGTATACTTACTCTTGTCCTCAAAAAAGACATAGAATGAGTAGGTGCCGGGAAAGCTACTCACATCTTCGATGTTGACCTCGAAATTCGCTGTTGGTCGCTCCAAGGAATTCATAATAAGTTCACTGATATTCTTAGGGTTGATTACAGCATAATTAGGCCCAGCAAACGCCATCGGAATCGGCAGCGTAATTGAGTTATTAATTCGTGTTCTCAATTGCATTTTGGTTGCTGCTATCAAAAAATTCTTTTCATTAATCAAGGGTTCAATTTCACTAAGGATTTGTCGGTTATCTAGCTCCAACAGTCGCCAAATTTCTTTTGCCCATAAATTTTCCGAACTCTTTTCCGGCTCTAATATTTGCCTCATTTCGTTGATGTTATCTTTAAATCTTAAGACAAATTCATACAGCTCCCTGGGGACAGGACTACTCGCGGACGCTCTTAACTGAAAAAAAACATCTCGGATTTCTCGTCGCTTTAATTTAGCTTCATATGATCTAATGCCCATAGTTGCCTCTTGCAAGACTTCTCTTTATATTGCGTACACCTTCAACACCTCATCCCCATAATGATTGATCACCTTGACCGCGATCTTTCCAGAGCGTGGCTTCTCGAAGGGATAGGATTGTGTTGAATACAACGCGCTCCAGGCGGATTCATCTATTTCTGCCCGCAAAGCACGTTTGAGTTTATCGTAGGGATTGTCCGCGCCGGTAAAGTAGGCGTGGCGGACAATGAAAGTTTCTTCGTTGTAATCGGTGTCAATAAACCAGCAGGCAATATCATCTGTTGAGTTGGAACGGATTTCGCCCGTGGTGGGATCATACACATCCAGACCCTTGAGTTGGACAATAACCTTGCCATTCTCACGCTTGATATCCAAATCAGGTTCACCAAACACCATAAAAAGATTGCCTGCGCCTGTTTTCTTCAATAGTTCATCGCCCATGGCAAGATCAGGGTTCATCCGTGTGGGCAGGACGCTGAGATTTCCGTAGCGTTTGGCTTCCTCACTAACATGCGGGTCGAAGGCAAAACCACAGACAATCAGCAAATCGAAGCCTACACCATGCACTGCTTCTTTGGCAGCTTCCTTCACTTGTTCAGGGCTGACCGTTCCAAGTTCGGGACCAATCGAGATAGCAGCACGTCGCGGGGTTCCATCCTTTTCTGTGTAATCGGCGACAGCATGGATCCATGTACCCGCAAACGGTTCGAGACGCTCGAATTTGAGACGTTGGTTCTTGATGGTGTTTTGCACGCCAGATGTCTTGAGATTCTCAAGGATCATCTGTGTGAAATCCTGGGTGTTGAGTGTATCTTCCCTGAATGACGTGGCAGGATCGTCGGTAGTGAGAACTCGGTGCGGCGAGAGGCTTTCCACCGTGAACGGCCCCGACACACGTATGCGTTTGTTATCCTGATAGGGCTTGTCATACAGAAATTCAGTATCGGCACGGCGAGCGATGGAAGCGTCGATCTCGCGTTGGCGGTCTCTTCGCAACTTCCAATACCTTTCAAGTGGCTCACTGATCACTGACAACTGACCACTGTCCACTGTTCTTGGGATTTCCCATTCTTCCCAATTCTTCTTCGCCGCTTTGTTGATTTGTTTGCGCAAGTCTTCCAATTGATCCTGATATTTGGTATGGATTTCGTCGATCTCTTCGTTGTTGGCAATCGACTTGAGCGTGACATGCGGCACGCGCTCATAAACAAAACCGCGTTTGATGTCACCGCTTGGCTCTGTTTCAGATGTAGCAAATGTGCCTGTTAATTCTGATTCCTTCTTTCTCCCTTCGACAGAATCAGCTAAAAGATAATAAGGGAAGCGCCCAGCCATCAGGCGTGTGCGTGCCAATGCAATCGACACCCGTGACGTATCGATCGTGATCCAGCGACGACCCCATTGCTCGGCAACGTAAGCCGTGGAACCAGAGCCGCAGGTAGGATCGAGCACCAGATCGCCTGGGTCGGTTGACATCAACATGCAGCGTTCAATTACTTTAGTGTTAGTTTGAACTACATATATTTTGGGATCAATTCGGCTTTGAATACCACCTACGTCTGTCCATATATTATTTAATGGATATACAGAAAAGTCGTTTGTATATCTTACATAGTTCAGAGTGGTTTTCGAGGATTCAATTCTGTTTGCATGAGTCAGGCGTTGCAAACCGACATTGTTTGTTTTCCATCCACCCGTGTAACCTTTGCCATTAAACTGAAATGGAATGGGTGGACTAGACTGCGATGTCATATTATCTAAACGAAACACTCGTGAAGCTGTTGGTAGTCCGCCATTTTCATCAGCCACAGAGTTTATAGAGGTGCGCTCACCTGTTTCGAGTTCTATAGATGAATACTTCCCGCCTGGATCAAAAGAGTCATCTTTTTCGGAATAAAGTTGACGATATTTGATGTGGTCACTTGACTTTGTATACCAAATTATATAATCTGTCACACTAGCTAACACAAGCGTTCCAATGGCAGGGCTTCCTGCTCCCGTTGTTTTGTTGAAAGTTATTAATCCTACGTAGTTTTCACTTCCAAATACTTCGTCGAGTAATGCACGCACCAGGTGCACATTCTCATCGCCGATTTGAACAAAAATACTTCCGCTTTCTGAGATTAACTCTCTCGCCGTAATCAATCGATCACGCAAGTATGCCAGGTAAGAATGAATCCCTAACTGCCAGGTATCGCGAAAGGCTTTTACCTGCTCAGGCTGACGGGTAGTATCTTCAACCCTGCCATCCTTCACATCTCGTTTGCGGGTGCTCACCTGCCAGTTAGAGCCAAACTTGATCCCGTATGGCGGGTCAAAGTAGATCATTTGCACCTTTCCCTTGAGGCCTTCTTTCTGAGCAAGGGAGGTCATTACCATTAATGAATCGCCCAAGATCATGCGGTTCGACCAGTTCTGCTCGTGGTGGTAAAAGTCCACGCGGTCTTCGAAGGTCAAGCCGTTGAAGTCACTAAACAACATGGGCTGCTGGGGTTCATCCTTCTTCGCTTCACTCCGTACCAACTCAACTATATTCTGTGGCTTAATATGCTCTTGAATATAAATTGGCACCGCAGGCACGGCTAAATCCTGCGCGTCCTGTTCATCCTTGCCTTTCCATACTAACTGCGGGTCCAGCGATGGGTCGCGCGGGTATAACACTGTCTTTGGCGCTTTTTCTTCTTCGGCGATAAAGTCACGAAGTTCCTCAGTAGGAATGTTGGCGCGTTTGTCTTTGTGGTTGACAGAGTCAACCGGGTCGGAGAGTTTTGGAGTAGATGCTTTCTTTATAGGAGACATAGCTAATCATCCAGGCCAGGTTCGAGTCTTGTCTGTAATTCCTGCAGAACAACTTTTCCACGTTCCTCAAGAAAGGTTTCGTATTTATTCTTCCAGATACCATAGCCATCAAGATCATTGATAAGATGCGTTCTCATCGTATCAGCTAAGTTCTTGTTCTTTTTAAAAGTTTTCATATAATCCGATGGCGGTTTTGCGCCGATTGTGCGCTTATTCAAATAATCGTCAACGATGGTGATATTGAGCACACAATTTGCCTCCCAGTTCTTATATCCTTTCTTCTCTAAATAACTGCGTGGAAAGAAGTGATGATAGTTAACACTGTTGGCGGTTTTCAACCAGGAGTTATCTATCTTTACTAAATGATCATTGGAAAATGAGCGTGGTTGGTGAAAAGCATATAAGCAAAGAATTGCCTTGCAAAAAGCGTCTCCAGGACTAAACCATCGCCATAAAAGATTATCAAGCGTTAATTGAAGTTCCTCGCCGCGATAGTCTGGCGCTTCGCCCTTCAATATCTGATCCATTCTTTCAATGTCTTGAGCTACTTTATTCTCCATGCCAGAAGAGAAACGGCTGGATAAGGAAGCCCACCAAAAATATTGAGTAAGCAACTTTTCCTGTTTGGCTGTTGGCTGCTTACCTTTCTTATGGATGAAAAAATAAGTAAATGGAATGAGTAGAGCGTCATACGGCATCAAATGGGAAACGGGGATTCGAAAGTGTGAACGGAAGTAATCCACAGCGGTAAAGATACCATCCTTCACAACTGACCACATCTCTATAAATTGATGCTTTTTTAGCTTTAGAATATCACCTCGTTTGATCCGCTTGACAATATAAGCTGCCATGCAATGAAGGACTGTTATGCTTGGGATGGTATTGAAATGAGCATCTTCGAGGTCCTTACCGTTATCCTTACTGTCAAGCAGAAGTTCATACTCGCGAGATAGGTCGAAGTCCTTTTCAACATCATATGTCTTGGCAATCATGATTTCGAATAGAGTCAATTCTGTGCCGCCAGTATTAATACGGGTAAAGACTTCACAGGCGACATCAATGGGATAATCAGGAATCACGATCACAGAAAAATCATAGCCGGTAAGCCTCTTGCGGTAAATTTCAATCTTTTCAAGATGATCCATATAGTCTTTCACTAGCTCCAAAACACTGCCATTCAAGAGTTTATGGACGGGAATCGAAGGTACACCCTCAGGGGGATCAACAACTACCGCGCGATCATCGCTGTCTGGATCGATAGATAAGTCAATTGATATTTGGGAATAATCAATTTCCTGCTCATCCTTGGTGAGAATAATGCCTTTTCGCACGGCATAAAGTGACGTAATTCTCTGTTGCCCATCCAGAACATAACTGACTGCATCGCCTTTTGGAGCTTCAGGTAGAAGGACGTTTCCAATATTTCTCATGGAACGCAACTCTTCGCGGGTTTTCCATACGATAAATGTACCGATTGGAAAGCCCTTGATAATGCTGTCAATAAGTTTTGCTGTTTGTTCTTTGGTCCAAACGAAATCCCGCTGAAACATAGGCAACTTTATTCGACCGGTATCAATGTCCGCAAATAGAGCATCATATTTTTTGGATTGGTTTTCAGGTTGCAGCATGACTGGTTCCTTCCACTGAAATTCTAAAGTTGCTCGCGGCGTATGATTTTGCACCGAATCCCAAATCTGGAAGCAAATCGGGTGATTTCGGACGGTATGGCGTATGCAACCAGAACAGGATCGACCTGAACATAGCCTCGATGTCCCTTTTCAGCCTGCAATAGGGCGCGATACTTGATGATCTGGTAAATCCCTTTTTCCAGTTCCCCTGGCAATCCATTCTTGATTTCAGCAATTGCCCAGGTGTCCGGGCCAGTGCCAAAAACAATATCTGCACGGTCGCCGGAAACAAAGAAATATTCCATTTGCACAGCGCTTTCCTTTTCAAGCCCAATGGCTTCCGGATGTGCCGCCACGAATTCCTTCAACTGAAGATGATCTACCCCTTCGCCGCTTCCACCGTTCCGCTCCTGTATTTCCGAGTATTTGCGTCCGCGCTCATCAATGTCATCTACATCCCCTTGCACAGGCTCCAGGTCCAATTCCCGCAGCAAATCCCGCCAGCCCTGATATGCAAATACCATATCACGGAACTTTTCGTATTCCTGTTTATATTCTTCGGGAGATAAGTGCGAAGTTCCTTGAGGAAGCCAGCTTTCCCCGGGCAAACGGGTATCGCTGTTGATCACAATCGCATTGATCATAGGCAGCCCGCGAGGGAGTACGATTTCATCGCGTATATAGCCCAGCGCATGATTCATCACCCGATGATGAATGCCGATCTTGTTTGCCACTTCCTGATAGGTCGGTGTCATGCCTTTCTGTGCGGCATAAATCAAATGTGGCAGTAATTTATTTCCATATTCTGTTATCCGTGCAGTTGCCATGCTTATTTCCTTAATAGTGGTAATGCAGAGTTCTCTTTCTTTTGCAGGAATGCGCGAATGGTATTCTTCGCATCCCAGGGATCAACAATTTCCAAAAATGCCCAGCGGCCAAACCCGCCGTGATTATTGATGGCAGGGATCCAGAGATTGCGTGTTGTTTCTACTTTGGCAGCTTTATCCTTGCGCGCTTCGCCACTCACTTCAAGGATAAGGTTTAAATAATCTTCTTGGCCGTGACCATCATCCATGTGGATCAGATAGTCAGTGAAGTATGACTTCTCTTCACCGTTGAGTGTATAAGGAATGGTGAAACCAAGTTGGAAGTTCTTGACGTAATGGATCACTTCGTCCATTTCATTGTCAAAGATTTCAGCCAGCTTGGCCTCCCAGCCGCTATCCAGAACCACGTGCGAGACATGCGATTTATCAGGTCGCGTGCGATACACATTGCGTGCTGTGTCGAAGTCCACATAACGGGTCGAGCCGATGGTGTCATAGGGTCGGAGGATGGGTAGCAATGTCCGTGCACCTTCAGTGGATGTGACAATCGCCTGATAAATCTTCTCTGCGGCGGTATGAGCAAATGCCACAAGCAATAGCATTTGCGGGAAGGCATTATCCTTACATATCAGGCAGGTTTCCCGCCATTCACGTACCACCTTCAATAACTGCGGGAACAACCACGGTTTAGTGTTACCTTCATCCGTAAAATACCTTCCCATCATCAACCCGGCAAGATAAAAGTCCACTCGGTTCAGGCGCTCATCTTTCAGCCCATACAACTCATGGAAGCTGGATTCGCCAATAATGGATTGCATCTCGGTTTTGGTTGGCAAGTCTACTGTGGAGATTGCCATCTTCGAATCGTTTGTGAACTTCGCAGTAAGCTTCTCGCTCTCGAACTGATAGCGATATCCAATCACGCGCGGGAAGGTAATCTCACAGGCGATCCGATCTTCTAATGCACGTACACGCGTTGGTGTTGGGCCTGGCTTTGGGTCTTTCTCTGAGCCTGCGCTGGGGATGAAGGAAAAGGGCACGCCATATACTTCAGCGTATTCAGCATCGAACATTCCGTCCTTATTAACTGCATAACTCCGTCGCCTCAATCCGCGACCTACAACCTGCTCACACAATAATTGCGATCCAAATGCCCGCACACCAAGAATATGGGTTACGGTATTGGCATCCCAACCTTCGGTGAGCATTGATACTGAAATCACACAGCGAATGCTCTCACCGAGCTTCCCAGCTTTGCCAACTGTGTTCATCACCTCGCGCAATATATCTTCATCTGCCAAATCTTCCACATCCCGCCCTGGAAAGCGCAGACGATATTCCTGCTTGAACTCTTGGATCTCAATCGCCGCAATCTTTTTGAAATCCGCACTCATCCCCTCACCTGATTCCAGTTGCTGACTGTCGATCAAAATCGTAATCGGGCGTGACAACCAGTGTCCGCCTTCAATATTGCTAAATAGAGACAGCTTGCCAGGCACTGGAACAGTCTCGCCATTCTTTAGCCTTTTGTTCCAGCCCGCCACATAATCCAAGACCATTTTGGAAACATTTGTGTTATTGCATACCACAATAAAAACAGGTGGCGTCAATCCACGTTCCTGTGCTTCCTTGTTTTCCTCCCACTGCTTGAACTTCTGTGTGTAGTTGCTGTACAGACTCTGTAATGCGCCTTCTAATTCGACAGGCAGGATAGGAGCAAGCGAAAGCTCCTCTGACTTCCGTCCCTTCTTGGGTAAGTGCTCACGAATGCGAAGCCACAGATCACGGTATGTTGGTTGTTCTCCGACCATTGAATCATCGGCCACGGGAACACGCGGCACTTTGACAATCCCTGATTCAATGGCATCGATCAATGAGAAATCCGAGACCACCCAGGGGAATAACGTTCCTTCACCATAGCCTGATCCACGCAGGAAGAAGGGTGTTGCCGAAAGATCATAAACAACTTTTACGCCAAGCTTCGCTTTGACAGCTTCGATCCCTGAAATCCAAATCCGAGCTTCCTCTTCACGCTGCTCTACTTCACGGCGCTCGTCACTGGTCAGTGCTTCTTCTTCGGTCTCTGGTTTATGGCGATAACAATGATGTGCTTCATCGTTGATGACAATAATATTCTTCTTATTGCCCAACTCACGGCAAACACGCCGCACCATTTGGTCGGGTGTTTCTGTAAATGGACCATTTCCATTGTTTTGCTTGAGCAATTGCTTGGTGAGTTTCCCTGCTGCAACGCGTTCTCTCAGCCTGAAGGCATGGAAGTTTGTAATGACGAACTTCGCTTTATCCAATTCAGGAAGCAAATCAGATGGAATGATGTCATGTTGCTTGTAATAATTTTGTGGATCATTGGGGAGTAACACACGCAGACGATCTTTGATGGTGATGCCAGGTGTAACGATCAGGAATGTATCCGAGAAGCGCGCATCCTGAGAATTGGCAATCTTGTTCAATGCCTGCCATGCAATCAACATTGCCATAACAACGGTCTTGCCTGAACCTGTCGCCATCTTAAAGGCAACTCGATAGAGTAGGGGGTTAGACTGTAAATTCTTTTCCCGCAGAAAGTTCTCCACCCATGCTTCCCCATACTTTGGCGCAACTTCCGTAATCCAGATCGCGGTTTCCAATGCTTCGATCTGGCAAAAGAACAACCGGCGTTCTCTGTCTTCCCGCTTCCAGTATTCCAATAAGCTTGAAGTTGTCTTTGTGATCCCTACATATCCACCCTTGCGCCAGATCGCCACCCGTTCACGTATGCGATTGATATCTTTATTTTCTTCTACGCGGTCAGAAGTCCATTCAGTTTCAAACGATAATTGCTTTGGGCTTTTCTTCCTGGCGCGCGGAATGGGGATGAAATACTGACTGATGCGGCGCTCTTCGATGATTTCATCTGTAATGCCATCTTCCGTAAAGCGAAAGTGTCGTTTTGGTTCTTCAAACGGCGAATTTAGAATTGGATTTTCAATAACAACCTGAGGCATTGTTTCAACGATCCATAATCCCAGCTAATTGTCCGACGATAGTCCAAGCATACTCCAAAATCACAAAATCGGACAAGTTTCTCCGAAAATGACAGTTCCTTGCAAGGTGGCTTAAAACATGACCCTCCAGCCCTGTTTTGGTAACATACAATTAGCTTTCAAACTCATTGCAGTCCGTTTCCGCCCAGATCAGGTGACAAATACTCTTGCCAACCCCGCCGAGGAGCTGCAGCTGCGCTCAACCCGCTTTCGAAAGCCGCTCCACACAAAGAATGTCGATCAGGTTGCTGATACTTCCCTGTGAATAATAAATGGCGTACCGGTCTCCCTGAAGTATCAGATCTGCCAGAGTGGAAGCGACCCTGAACGTTTGCCCGTCCACGTGCAGTTCATAGTGCTCATAGCGACGTCCATCCACCATGTGGCTGTCCTTGACGATGTCCACCGGACCTTCCCCCTTCTTGAGCAGGTATTTCTCGCGGATCCGCGAGATCCTGAAGATGTAAATGGAGGCCCATAGCAGGAACCCGCCGAAGAGGGTCAGGACGATGACATTGCCGATGAGGCAAGCATACCGCAAAGCCTCCAAACCAGATAAATTTGTCCTGTAAATGATAGTCCCTTGCAAGGTTGCGTCAAACCTAACTGCCCCTCCCCCCTAACCCCTATCCCCTAATCCCTGGCGACTGCTCTTCACTTTTCACTTTTTACTCTCCCCGGTCCATACACTTCTTAGTAACCCGCCTTCTATATTTGGGGGTCGATTTTGGCTCAAAGAGATGAGCGAAGGATCCACGAAGGATTACCGAAGGAATACCGAGGGACTATTTTCGAAAAAAGCTAGCTTTTTGCGTGTAGACCACCGCCATATGTGGGGGCTAGTATCTTACAAATGGATTGGAAAATGGGGGAGCGGAACCAGGCGACAGTGACTTCTGCAATCGGGTCAGATTTACGCTGAAAACTGCATCCCCAGGATCCCCCTTCCCTCTCAGGGAAGGGGGGTCTGGATCGTGCAACCATTAAGGTTGCATTGCTATGGATTGCAGCTTTTTGCGCTGCCGGTCGGGGCCAAATCCCAATAATTCGCCGACCAACCGCCCCAGTAGAGGCGCCCGCTGATCCGATAGGTCGCGTTTGGATTCCCTTTCACCCCCAGGTCATATTTATAGTAATATCCAGTGCCCGGATTGTCAGACCTTGAAGCGGTCTGCGTACCTGTGTACGCTACGGTCATGCCCGTAAAGGGGGTGGTGCTGTAAGAGCCGCGACAGATTCCCGCTTTCACCGATCCAGCCCCATACTGAACCGAGGCTGTCACATAGATCCTTGTGGCGCTTCTTTCCACGTACTGGTGGGTGGCGCCATTGCTGACCTTCGGGTCAAGGACGAGATCGATCACAAAGTCGTTGGCGACCTCCGGAGGCACGAGCTTCGTCCCCTCAAACTGGTCCGGCCAATTCTCGACCGGCTTTGCCACGATGTCTTTGAGGCTGGCTGCAACATCCTCTGGTTTTTGGTCTCCAGTATAGACACCCTGCACAAACAGCTCAATGATCAGGTCTTCCGGGTTGGCGCCAAACGGTTCGAGTGATGGAGGAGCAGAGGGAGTAGGCTGCTCTTGAGGTTCTGGCGCCTCGACTCCGGTAGTGACATAATCGAGGCACACTTTGAGCGCAGCCGTGTAAGCGGTCACTGCTGCTTCCGTGACCCCGGTCACATCGATCCGGAAGACTTCATTCTGGGGGTTCCCATACAACCCTCGCTGGACAAAAACAGGCTGCCCGTCCAGGGTTTCCGGGGTCGGCTCGCCAAAGATGGGCTGGTCGGTCGGAGTGGTGTCTTCGGGGCAGAGTTCCGGTTTGCTCGTTTCGTACGGATCCTTCCAGGGAATGGCCGGCTCTTCCGTAGGAGCCTCCGTAGAAGCCGGTGCCTCCGTAGCTGCTGCGGTGGCCGGTGCTTGGGTCGGCTCGGCCGGTGCCTGGGTTGGCACCGACTGCTGCCCGCAAGCGACCATAAGCAGACAACATATGATTATGAATCGGCGTAACATGGTGATCTCCTTTCTAAACTTGTCTCAAAAAAACGTTTCCGTTAAACCTGCACCCAGGGCAGATACGGGGTTGTGAAGAGCGGCTACGCAATCTCTCACTCCATTAAACGTAGTTTTGCATGAGATTCATGCGCAGCCCTTCCCGGCACCCTTCATGGGCCAGTGCGGTGACCATCCGCTTTGCCGGACACCTGCGCCGCGGTGCGGTGCCACCATGGTCCCCGACACTTGCGCCGGAACGCAGTGCAGGTGAGCGTAGCGGAGCGGGAGCGAATCCGGCAATTTCTGCGACTTTTTTATAAACAGTCTGGATTTGGCAATCCAGACTAGCAGTTGGTGGGTTTTCAGACAGTCTCCAAGGGGCCAGTGCGGTGACGAAATCAATCGGTCACACACCGAAAGCCGATCGACGCATCCAGGTTGGTGGAACTGGAGGCTATGACCTCGGTCACACGCTCTGCCGGTCGATCAAAGCCGCCTCCGGCAATGGCCGCCAGATCGTCTTCGCCGTTCCAACCCCGTTGGCATTGTTCCCTTTGACAACCCGCCGGGACGCGTACAACCCATTCGGCTACATTGTCCACCAGGTGATAGATCGGCTCCCCGTCAACTGTCGCCGTCTCGGGGATCGACTCTACCGGCTGCATCACCACGAGCAGATCGAGGTTTCCTTTCGGCACCGGGTCGTCTCCCCAGGGCCAAAGCCGTCCCTGGGTGCCTCGCACGGCCCGCTCCCACTCCACCGAGGTCGGCAGACGGCGGCCCAGCCATTTGCAATAGGTATTGGCCTGCCTGGCTGTCACCCAGACTACCGGGAACTCTTGTTTGGCCTCAGCATCATAGTCCTCACGATTGAGAGGCGCAGTGCAGGGTCCATAGATCTCACAGGCATGATATTGGCGATTGCTCACCTCGAATTTCTCGATGCCATAAGCCAGCAAGGCAATTGGATGATCCACCTGTCCCGGATCATTGGATCCGAGAATGGCGGTGCCTCCGTTGATCTGCACGAGGGGTGAGCCGGTCCGCTCCCGGACGATCTCGTGATACCCCCAGGTGCCCGGCCCCACGACCAGGAAAGAAAGCACCAGCAGGGCTGCCGTGCTCCGAAGGATCCGTGTGGTGGTTTGTTGGCGGCGTTTCTCCTGCAGGCAGGCCGTGAAGAATTCCCGTTCTGGCTGGCTTAATCTCTGGTCATGCCCTCCGAGCCACTTCTCGATTTCATCGAGACGCCTGCCCCGGAAAAGATAACTCTTGTCAGAGCCATGACCCTTCCAGGCATCGGCGGCCTCTGAGAGCTGCTGTTGGATCTCCAGGGAGGGACGGTCTTCGTCCAGCCAGGCCCTCAAGGAACCCCATTCCACCAGGAGCGCATCGTGAATAATTTCGACGATCTCCTCGCCCGTCCGGGGATCGCGCTTGACCGTCAATAGACGCGCCTGGATCAGCTTGTCGATCGTCTGTTGGGTCAGAATTGCGTTCTCACGGATGATATCGGGGATCGGTCGCGCCTGGCGCACATCGGGAATGCCCTGGTCCTTATCCGCCGGGTGGACGAGTAATTCCAGGATCAGGCGTGCCAGGCTGCGCTCATTCTTATCGAGCCCCTCATAGACTTTATTTGCCCACTGGGCGAGCCCACCGGTCACACCCTCCATGGCGCGGTAGGCATCATGGGTCAAGACATTCTCGCGGCGCTGTTCCCATAATTGCGTCAGGGCAAACTCCAAAAGCGGCAGGACCGTGACATAGGCCACATCCTCCTGGTCCCTGGCCAGCACATCCGCCACAATGGTCTCCGCCAGCCCTTCTTCGAACGTCAGCCCGGCGGCTTCCGCCGGTTTCTGGACGATTGCCTCCAGCTCCTGTTTTGTGATCGTCAGGGGAATGTTGACCAGCCCGCGCTCGATCCAGCCGCCCAGCTGGCGAGCCTCTTTCAGGAGCCGGCTGTAGAAATCATCGCGCATCGTGATCACGAGCGTAAAGGCCAGCGGGGCATCCAGCAGGTTCGCCAGCTCGGCGATGAACTTTTGGCAAACGTCCGGAGGGGTGGAGACCAGGATCTCCTCGAATTGGTCGATCAAGAGCACGCAGCGAGATCTGTCGTTATGTTCTGCGAGCCAGGCCTGGACCGCAGCGCTCAAGCCATCTTGGGCTGCCTTTAAGCCTGCGTTTTCCAGTTGTTCAAAAGGCTGGGCAGCCGGGCGGACGGTACTCACGCCCCATTCCCGGCTGCCGGGCAATTCGTTGCGTCGCAGGGCCGGGATCAAGCCCGCGCGTACCACCGATGATTTCCCACAGCCCGAGGGCCCCAGGACCGCCAGGAAGCGCGGCTCGCGCTTCAGGCTCTCGAGCAGCTTTTGGACCACCCGTTCACGCCCAAAGAAAAAGGCTTCGTCCTCTTCGTTGAAGACCTCCAGGTTGCGATAGGGGCACAGGCTGACGATCTGCAGCTCTTTGAAAACAGCGCGTAGGGTTTCCGAAGGGACGGCAAAGGCAGTAGTGCCCTGGCGTTGGTATTCATCCGGAGGGGTAATGGCGACGACCATCCCCACCACGCGCCGGGTCACTTCATCGAAGACCGGTGCTCCGCTAAACCCTGGCGTGACCTGGCGGCTATCCAGCTGCAAAAGTTTGATCTGGTCCAGGCTGGCTTCGCCGACGATCTCGCCTCGACCTGCCAGCTCCTGGGTGGCTTTGGGGAAACCGAACGTGGAAAAATTGTGCCCTTTTGTGGCCGTCGATGAACCTAAAAGCAAAGGCTCCATATTGCTCAGGGGTTGTTCCAGGCGCAGGAGGGCCACATCTTCCGCGTTCGGGTCACGCCAATATTCCGGTATCACCTGTGCGCTGATCCGGGTGCCGTCCGCCAGCTTGAGCGTGACGCTCTCCCCCGTCTGTTTGCCCGCCGATCTGATGACGTGGGCGCAGGTCGCGAACCATTGGTCCGCGACCAGGAACGCCGCGCCGACGACCGAGTCGCCTCTCAGCACCCGAGCGATGCGCGCTTCAAACGTGCTCATTTTCTGGTCTTGCTTTTGGTTTCTCTTCGGGCTTCTTCCACCTGAGCGTGACTTCGTAATTCACCTCGCCGCCCACCTTGCCCACGGCGATGATCCCGGCTTCCCCTATCGCCTTAAGACCGAACTTTACTTCTGCTTCTCCCACTTTCAAGGCATCCAGTTCCGTGACCAGAGCCTGGAGAGATCCACGGACACTCGCGAGCGCGGCGGTGAAGGTTTTGCCGGTCGTCACTACATCCACGCCATCTTGTCGGGAGGCTTTGACAATATCGCCGGAACCCTCCTCGCTCTCCACCAGCAGGACGGAGCCATCTTCCATCGTGTATCCAATATAGGTTGACATTCTCCTCCTTAGCTTGGACCGGATGTCCTATCAACGTTTACGGATCCTCACATTCCCAGTAAGGTGCTACAGACACATAGGGAGCAGTATTTCCCAGGCGGTCCTGATAAAGATTTTCGGAGGTTTGCAGGCTGGCTTTTGATCCATTCCAATATCCCAATTCTCTGAGCGGGGGAGTGAGTATAAACAATATACAACGAATAGGACCGAAATACAAGCAGAAAATCTCGAATCTGGTTTGTTGCCTTAAGTGGTCAGGGTGAAAAAGAGATTGCAAACAGTTTCTGATCGTCGATGTGGGCCTCTATGAAAAGTTCGTTGGATACTTGTGGTCTCGGTACATCCGTTGATCCAGCACAATTTGCTGGGCACACTCCTCCTTTTGTACACGGATTACGCGGATCAGACGGATTTTTCCGCCTTTTTACGGAAGAGCCGTGTCGTCCGTGCGTCACCTGCACTGCATCCCACTGTATCAAACGTAGTGCGATGCAAGTGTCCGTGTACAAAGGATGGTAACGTACAACCTTGAGAGAGTCATGCCGGGCAACTCAATTAGCGGGGGCAAGCATTCCGCAAAATCCCCAAATCAGATAAATTTCTCCGGCAAATACCGGGACCGGGCACAAAAAATGAACTTCCAGCGTCATAGGAAAGGAAGGGGCGAACTTGAACGAGACCCTGCTCCGGGGTCGAATGCCGATCAATCCAACACAGTCCAATTGCTTCCAGGGAATAGCACCGAGATAACAGTACAGGATCAGTACAGGATTAGTACAGGATTACGCCAGGATCACCCTGAGATCCGAACGAAAGGAGCGAGGCCGAAGGCTCCAAACTGCTAGCCTGGATTGCCAAATCCAGACTGATTATGGAAAAAGTCCTGAAAATTGCCGGATTGCCACACCTGCCCTGGCGGGCGGTGCCAGGGAATCCGGCAAAGCGGATACAGACTTTTCAGACAGCTTCTACGGGCACGATGTACCCTACGGGCACGATGTCTCCGCGAATTGGCACTCATCTGCATGCCAATTCGCGAAGATTAGCGGGGACACCTGCACTGCACCTGCTCTGTGCTCGGAGTAACGTGTAAATCTTCCGTGCAGGTGCAAGTGTTAGCGGATAAAAAATCCAAACGCGATTCACCTGTTTTAAAACAGTAGGTCGGATTGCCAATCCGACTTACGCCACATCCCGGGGGAGTATACTTACCCTAAATCCACCAAAGATTGTCGCAATTCTTGAAAGGAGCCTCTTATGTCTTCTCCAAAAAGCGTGCGCGATCAAGTCAGGTCCCGGGGGCGGGCAGGGATCAAGGTCCTCGGGCTGGTCTCCATCGTGGGGATGCTGCTGGCTTCCCTGACCATGAACTCTGCTGCGGCGGGGCGTCCACCCACGGCAACGCCGGTCAATCCCACGCCTTTACCCACCTTCTCACCGGGCTGCACCTCCCCCGCGGATTGTCTCTCGAAGATGACGCTGGATGAAAAGATCGGTCAGATGACCCAGGTGGAGAAGAATGCGCTGACCAACCCCTCCGATATTGCGACTTATTATCTCGGCTCCCTGCTCAGCGGCGGCGGGGAAGGACCGAACGGCGCAGGCGGCACGGCGCCACAGTGGGCCGACATGTACGATAACTTCCAGGCCTATGCGGCTCGGACGCGGCTCCAGATCCCCTTGATCTACGGCGTGGACGCCGTGCACGGGCATAACAACGTCTATGGGGCGGTGATCTTTCCGCATCACATCGGGATGGGCGCCACACGCGACACGGCGCTGGTCCA
The DNA here is from genome assembly GCA_035298105.1 of Anaerolineales bacterium. Lineage (GTDB taxonomy): Bacteria > Chloroflexota > Anaerolineae > Anaerolineales > Villigracilaceae > Defluviilinea. Next base: position 20,306 of record DATGYJ010000567.1, read on the forward strand.
GCAGGCCGACCAGGTGACGCGGGATGAGGTCCTGGGCACGGGCATCGACTGGGTCTTTGCGCCGTGCGTCTGTGTCCCGCGCGACGATCGCTGGGGCCGCACGTACGAAGGCTACGGCGAGGACCCAAGCCTGGTCGCCTCGATGGGCGTGGCTTCGATCAGAGGCTTTCAGGGCAGCGGGCTCTCACCAACGACGGTGATGGCAACCGCCAAACACTTTATCGGCGATGGCGGCACAAAGTTCGGGACGGGCGACAGCGGTTATCTCATCGACCAGGGCGACGCCCAGATCACGGAGACGGAATTGCGGGCGGTCCATCTGCCGCCTTACCAATCCGCGGTCCAGAACGGGGTCGGCTCGGTGATGATCTCCTACAGCAGCTGGAACGGCGTCAAGGATCACGGCAACGCCTATCTGATCACCACCGTGCTGAAGGGCGAGCTGGGTTTCCAGGGCATCGTCGTCTCCGACTGGGCGGGCATCGACCAGATCTCATCCGACTATGCCTTTGACGTGCGCACGGCCATCAATGCCGGCATCGATATGGTGATGGTGCCGACGAATTACAAGACCTTCATCAGCACCCTGCGCAATGAAGTCAACGCCGGGAATATCCCCATGTCACGGATCGACGATGCGGTCACGCGCATCCTGACTGCCAAGTTCGCGCTCGGGCTATTTACTCAGCCCTACACCGACCGGACCTACACGGCGCAAGTAGGCTCTGCTGCCCATCGAGCGGTGGCGCGCCAGGCGGTGCGCGAATCACTGGTGCTGCTCAAGAACAACGGCGTCCTGCCGCTCTCCAAGACCGCCGCGTATAAGCTGGTCGTCGGCGGAAGCCATATCGACAATTTGGGGAACCAGATGGGCGGCTGGTCGATCAGCTGGCAGGGAGCCAGCGGAAACACCACGGTCGGCACAACCCTGCTGCAGGCGATCCGGGCGGCGGTCGGACCCTCGGTCACGATCCAGAATGTGGGCACCCAGACCAAGGGCAACTACCACGGCGACGTGGGCATCGTGGCGATCGGCGAAACGCCCTATGCCGAGGGCCAGGGCGACAGCTCCACGCTGGCGGTCAGCGGCTCGAACGCCGCCCAGGTCAGCGATATCTGCGCGCGGGTGACCAAATGTGTCGTGATCCTGTTCTCTGGGCGTCCGTTGATCATCAACACCCAATTGAACCAGTCGACAGCCTTCGTGGCGGCCTGGCTACCCGGCACCGAGGGCGCCGGCATCACCGATGTCCTTTTCGGCGACTTCGGCTTCGTAGGCAAACTGCCCGTCACCTGGCCGAATGCCGTGGCGCAGGAACCGATCAACGGCGGCGATGGGCAAACAGGGCTGTTCCCCCTGGGATATGGGATAACCCCGTATTAAGTAGTGCCCGATCTCCCGCAGTTCAACTGCTGGGAGATCGGGGCACACGACTACGTGTTACTTAAAAGCGACAGATTTCAAAAGCACCCCGTTGGTCGAGTAGGCGGTATCGCGCTGAGCGGGAGTGCCGAGTGCAAGCAGAGGCACGCAGTCGAAGCGTCTCCCGCCGTACACCTGCACTTGCGTTCCGGTGCAAGTGTCGAGACCAAACACAACCTGTAAGCAAAAGATTACATGGAACGTGTGGTCTCGATACACCCCGGCGAGCACGGGGCACTCGACCACCGGGGACCAGCAAGCTGGTCGACTCCATAATGGAACGGGGGTCGGATTGCCAATCCGACCTACTCCTCAGCAAGATACCTCGCAAAGATGCGAGGGTAACTCGGATCTGCCAACTCCAGTTGGATCGCTTCCTCGAGCGAAAACCAGCGGACCTGACTGTGTTCCTCGAGCTGGCGATTGACCGGTGTCCCGGTCCAGGCCGTGACGAGGTACAGGTGCATGGTCAGCTCGGCGGCAGGTACGTGGAGCGTCTCCAGATAAGTCCAGCCGGTAGGCGTGATCCCCAACTCCTCCTGTAACTCTCGGACCAACGTCTGGGGCTGCTCCTCGCCAGGTTCCATGTGCCCGCCAAACACATCCCAGACATTCGGATAGAACGCGCGGCTGGCAGAGCGTTGACCCAGCAAAATCTTTTGCGAGCGGATAATGAGACCCGCCACTACTTCATGTGACATCAGTTATTCCTTAGCATATGTCGTTGCGAGGAGGGTTGCGACGCTTCCCACGGGGACGCTCCGCAGTCGACTGCGGGACAGAAGTCCTTCGTCAGGCTCAGGATCTGTCCCTCCGCAGGGCACCGTACGCCCCCTCACCTGCACTTGCCGCTGCGCGGCTAAGCGCAGGCGCAAGTGTCGGTCAGCGCGAACGCCCTCCTCGCAATGACATGAACGCTCCTCTAACCCTTATCCCCTAACCCCTATTCTCTAATCACCATTCTACCAACTTACCAATCTACCAATTACCAATCTCCCAACCTCTCAACGCCATCTCGCTCCATATATTTGGAGTATACTTATCTCAATCTTTACCGGTATTCGCTCCTATTGCCAGGGAGAAATGCAATGGCAGAACGTCTTATCATTCTACAAGTAGTTTCACGTTCAAGCGGGGGAACGCTCATGGGTGCCTCTCAACCCAGCCGACCGATGGCTAGCTTATTCATTTCCTGGTTTATGCAGCGATCCATAGGAAGGTAAGCATGGAGAACAAAAAAGACCAGAGCCGTGACTCGTTTTCGATGAGTATCGGTAATGTTCAGGATGTCCGTGGGGAGCTGAACATCGCGGGCGGAGATATCTATAAAGGCTACACGGTTGAGCAGGTCTCTGCCCTCCTCACCCAAATCACCTCTACCTTACAACCCAAGCCATTTGACGGTCGCTGCCCGTATAAAGGCCTCGAAGTCTTCGAAGAAAATGATGCCGATCTGTTCTTCGGGCGCGAGCGGCTGGTGGAGGACTTGCTCGGACGCGTCCAGGCCTCCAGGACAGTCTTCATCACAGGTCCCTCCGGCAGCGGGAAGTCTTCGCTGGTGCGGGCGGGCTTGATCTACGCCTTGAAGCAGGGCGCCATCAAGGATCTGCACAGCGAGCGCTGGTTGTATGAAACGCTGAGGCCCGGGCGGGAACCCCTCAAAGACCTGGCATTGGCCTTCTCGCGGCTGAAGTCGCCGGACCTGGCGCATTACTTTCGAGCGCATACCAATGAAATGGATATTTTGAATGAGTGCGCGGAATCGGTGCTCAGTGGGAATAAGGATCAGCGCCTGGTCTTGTTCATCGATCAGTTCGAAGAGGTCTTTACCCAGATCAATCAGGAAGAGGAACGCGTAGCATTTATCAATATGCTGGCGCAGGCTGGCACGCTGGAGAATGGGCGCGTGATGGTGTTATTTGCCATGCGTTCGGACTTCATCTCGAATTGTGCCACCTACCCGGCGCTCAACGAACTGCTCAGCCAGCAGTTCCGGCAGATCGGCGCCATGCAGCCGGAGGAGCTGGTCAGTGCGATTGCCCTGCCTGCCCGGCATGTCGGCCTGCCCCTGGAAGATGAGCTGATCGCCCGCATCATCAACGATATGAAAGGCGAGCCCGGTGCACTGCCCTTGATGCAATTTGCCCTGAAAGATCTGTTCGACTCACAGCAGGAGCAGGGCGGCGTCATCACCCTGACCCTGGAAGATTACCTGCGGCATGGCGGCATCCACAAGGCATTGGAACGCCATGCGGATCGTTCGTTTGCAAAGCTCAGCGGCAACGAACAGGAATTAGCGCGCTCCATCTTTGCCAGTCTGATCGAGATCGGGCGCGGCACCCAGGATACGCGCCGTACCGCTCTGTTCGATGAGCTGGTCCCTGCCAATACAAAGGCCGAAGCGGTGGAAGCCATCGTTCAAAAATTGGCAGATGCGCGTCTGATCATCACAGATGAACAGGCCGGCAGAGATACGGTCACGATCTCGCATGAGAAGCTGATCGATGCCTGGCCCTGGTTGAAGAAGCTGGTCAATGAAAACCGGGATGTCATTGCCCTGCAAAACGAGATTGCCGGCGATGCGAAAGAATGGGATGACCATAAGCGCGACCCAAGTTACTTGTATACGGGGGCGCGGCTGGCGAATGCACGCGAACAGCTCGCAGCCAATAAGCTTGTCTTGAGTGGGACAGCCTCCGAATTCGTGCAGACGGGATATGCCCGGCAGCGACGCGGCCAATTGGTACGCCTGACCGGAGTATCGGCATTCATTGTTTTGTTGATCATCGCTGTCATCGGGTTTAGCTACCAGGCGAATGAATCTAACAAACAGGCGAGGCTGGCGCGTGCCAGAGAGTTGGCAGCCAGCGCGGTCGCAAATCTCGAGACCGATCCGGAGCTCAGTATCCTGCTGGCCATGCAGGCCGTCTCTGTGACACAGAATGTCGATCATTCTCTGACCGGCGAGGCGGTGAGTGCTCTGCATCGCTCCCTGGCAGTCTCGCGCGTAGAAGCCCATCTGGTTGGTCACACCGATCGCATTTTTTCAGGATTATTCAGCCAGGATGGCCGGCGCGTTGCCACTGCAAGCTGGGATGGGCAAATCAAGATCTGGGATGCGGTCTCGGGCAAGGAACTATTTTCGCTCTCACCCGCCTCCGGCGGGCGCCAGGGATTACTTGCTTTTAGCCCGGATGGTAAGACGATATATACTTTTGAAGCATACTCGCGCGACGCTCCCCTCGGGTCGATCCATGCCTGGGACATGCGCGGCAAGGGTATCAAAGAATTGTTTGCGCTCGAGAATCAATCAGGATTCCTGGCTGCAACAGCAGACGGCAGGACGCTCGCGGCGGTGAATGAGGATGGAAGAATTCAACTTGCGGATGCACGCACGGGCCAAAGCGTAGGGTTCATACCCGGCGTCGGCGACTATGTGGATGCAATCTTCAGCCCCGATGGCAGGACCCTGACCGTATTACACGGTGCAAGCGGCGTCACCGTCGTCGATGTCCCTACCGGCAGTCAATTTGAGCAATTACCGGCAGGCAGGTTCTATGGAGTCAGATTAAGTCCAGATGGCAGGCTTGCGCTCGAATATGGTGGCCGCCTGCAAACTGTTGCGGTCTGGGATACGGTCAGCGGACAAAACTTGTTTACTTTATACGGTCACACGGATCGCGTCGAAAATGCAGTGTTCAGCCCCGATGGAAAGTGGATCGCCAGCGGCAGCCTGGATGGTATCGTAAAACTTTGGGATGCAGCGACGGG
>DATGYJ010000568.1:0-3477 GCA_035298105.1 Anaerolineales bacterium
GTCCCGATCAGCGATCAAAGCCGGAACGGTTTGCTGGAAAACCTTAATGTCATTATTGAAACAGAACGGTTGACATTTCTGATTGACAAAATGCAGATTGTCGGCGGCGTTGGGCTCAATCGGGTCCTCCTTCAACGCCTGTTTCCGCCCTTGCTACATTTGACTGGTCCCGATGATCTGGTTGGTCGTTTGAAGCGTTTGGAGACCACCCATAAGGCTCTCACCATTGAAGGCCTCCTATACACAGTATCAAGGACGCTTTTTCTTATCCAAGTGGATGAGGTGGATGAGTGCGAGCAATTGACTGATGGATCGATGTGCCCTGTTTCTTAGTAATAAAGCAGCGACTATCCCGCCGCCTTTTAATTATTACCGTAACCGAAGAAAATGTCTTCTTGATTGTGAGCGCGATGCTGGAAGGACAAATCAGGTGGTAGAAGATATCACCTCATGAGAAGTCGAACTCGGTAGAACATTGACACAGAACAAGCCGATAAACATCAAACCCATTGCGGCCCAAATCCAGAGTGTATAGGTGTCTCCGAAGAACAACATTCCCCAAATTACACCGAGAAATGTCGCAATGTAATTCGATGTGGAAAAAAACACCGGCCCGGCACGACGGATGATTTCGAACATCAAGACAAAAATTGCCGCTTGATTCGCCATCGCTCCGAGTGTCGCCCAGTGCCCCGTCGCAAAGGCTCCCTCGAAAAACCACCAGCTTCCTGTGAGAAGCATCACGATCAGCATCACCACGCCGGCTGCCGCCAGTAGTCCGGCAGCCAACAGCAGTGATTTGGGTTCTGCCACCGGCATTTTAGCCATAAGGATTGCACCCAGCGCGTAACAAAGAGGTGCAATCAAGCCAAGCAGAACCCACCCTACCATCTCTCGCGAAGGGAGACTGGCTTGGGGCAGCACGACGAAAAGAACCCCGGCTAAACCGGCAAGAATTCCTATCAGTCGAACCGCTCGAAACTGATCCATGCCCAGCGCAAGCGCAAGGGCGTAAATCATTAAAGGAATCAACATCAGGCCGAGGCTTAAAATCCCCGATGGGACTTTAGGCGCAACAAAGCTCAACACCAGAACAGGAATGCAAATGTTGAACAACCCGGTCACAAAATAAAGCCTCAACGCATGCTGCGTCATATCAGGAAACTCACCATTAACACCGCAAATAATGAGCAAAATCAGAGCTCCTCCAAGCGCTTGCCATGCGACGTAGGGAATTAAGGGAATACCGCTGGTAATGGCGATTCGGTTAAAAACAAACGTGAGTGCAAAGGCAATCCCGATCAAAAATAACATCACCATTGCGACGTGATCGGAAGGTGTTGCTGAGCGCATATGCATCCTATGCGTTATAGTAGTGATCGTAGTACCACTTGGCGATTTCTCCTCCGGTGGTCAGCCACACTTCTTTTTGCCGCGCAATGTATTCCAACGCTTTGACAAAGTATTTGTGCCGAAACGGAACATTGACGATGAACGGATGCACGGCAATCGCCATCACTCTCCCGCTGCTCTTGCCTTCCTCGTAAAGCACGTCGAACTGATCGATGATCGCCTGCATGAAATCCGCGCCGCTATTGCCCTTCCCCAAAAAAAACGGAATGTCGTTGATCTCCACCGAATAGGGAACCGAGATCAGCTTGCCTTTTCTAACCTTCATAGGATAGGGCTGGTCGTCGTTGCACCAGTCGCAGAGATACCGAATCCCCTCCTCGGCCAAAAGATCAGGCGTGACAAAAGTCTCTGCCAGAGCGGGACCTAACCATCCCTCGGGAGCTTTGCCCACCGTCTTGGTGATCGTCTGAATCGTTTCACGGATGACCTTGCGCTCGTCTTCCTCTGAAAGGCCATTCAAGAGCCGCGAATTGGTGATCCCATGGCCCAAAAATTCCCAGTTTCGCTTCTTTCCCTCTTCCACGATGATCGGATAGTGCTCGCATACCGACGAATTCAGCGTCACACTGCCGCGCATCCCGTACTTGTCCAGCGCCTCCATCAACCGCCATACCCCAACCCGCGGCCCATAGTCCCGCCAACCGTAGTTAATGATGTCAGGAACAAGGTTGAACGGCTGGTGCCCGACAGACGGAATCTCAAACTCGTAATATTCAATGTTGGGGATCACCCACACAGCGACTCGTGCATTGTTTGGCCACTTAATAGCCGGCCTTTTTATGATCGGCAAATAATCATAACGATCGTGATTCATTGGGATACTCCGTTGCTATGAGCGGCCGTTTCTAGTCCGCGGGACTGTACTTGCTGATCCAATCGAGAACTTCGTTTAACCGCGTTACATCGCAATATTTTTGGCCGATATCGAAAAGATTGGCGAGATGTGGTGCTTCCGCGCGATCCCCGACACATTCCTCTGGAACAATTCCGTAGTACCCATATTGGATCGTATCAATGCACGTCGCGCGGACACAGCCGCTGGTGGTGCAACCGGTCACGATCAAAGTATCAATCCCCATGCCGTGAAGGGTCGCGTCGAGATGTGTGCCGAAGAAACCGGAAGGATATTTTTTCACTACCAAAATATCGTCTTCGGTCTTACCAAGCCGGGGATCGATTTCCACCCATTTTGAATTCAACTGGAGCAACGCGCCCGAGGGAATCTTTTTGATCCAAACGCCTGCGTCTTTCAGGTGCTTCTCATATCCTGTGGTGGTAAAAATCACCGGAATTTTTTTGGCGTGAGCCGCATCGATCAATTTTCTGCAAGACTCGACGACTTGGTCGAGATCTCCGCCCAATGGAAAATTCGGATCGGTAAATCCCAGCTGAAGATCAATTACCACTACGGCCGGTTTTTTGCCGAAACCCATTTTGTTCCCAATGCCACGCTGCTGATAAAACTCGCGGTCTCTTTCAAAAACATCCTTTGACATAAAGCGATCCTCCCTACCCGTTATAGTAGTGATCGTAATACCACTTGGCGATTTCTCCTCCGGTGGTCAGCCACACCTCTTTTTGCCCCGCGATGTATTCCAACGCTTTGACAAAGTATTTGTGCCGAAACGGAACGTTGACGATGAACGGATGCACTGCAATCGCCATCACTCTCCCGCTCTGCTTCCCTTCCTCGTAAAGCACGTCGAACTGATCGATGATCGCCTGCATGAAATCCGCACCGCTATTGCCCTTGCCCAGGAAAAACGGAATGTCATTGATCTCCACCGAATATGGAACCGAGATCAACTTCCCTTTTTTAACCTTCATCGGATAGGGCTGGTCATCGTTGCACCAGTCGCAGAGATAACGAATTCCCTCCTCCGCCAACAGATCCGGCGTGATAAAATTCTCCGCCAGAGCCGGACCTAACCAGCCCTCTGGAGCTTTGCCCACGGTCTTGGTAATCGTCTGAACCGTCTCACGGATGACCTTGCGCTCCTCTTCCTCTGAAAGACCATTCAAGAGCCGCGAATTGGTGATCCCATGGCCCAAAAATTCCCAGTT
>DATGYJ010000569.1:0-15211 GCA_035298105.1 Anaerolineales bacterium
CTGTGCGCGGATCTCTGCCCGGACGAACGAGTTGCTCGAGAATATCTTTGAGGGTAGGTAGGCCGCAGTCCAATTCTTGCGCCAGGGCTGCAAGGGGCGTTTTGGAGGTCAACGCCTCCAGGGCGGGGATCCGCTGATCGAGTGGCGCCCCAGCAGAGAGTCCCGCCCGGGCAAGAACGGCTTCCGCGATTTCGTAGGATTCCGGGTGGATGGCAGAGGCATCCAGAGGTTCCGTCCCATTTTGGATGCGCATAAAGCCTGCCGCCTGCTCGAAGGCTTTCGCCCCCAACCCGCTCACTTTGCGCAGGGCAGCACGTGATTTAAAGGGGCCATTGGCATCCCGATGAGCAACAATATTCCCGGCGAGTTTTGGTCCTACTCCGGCAACATGCATGAGCAGGGCAGGGCTGGCTGTGTTAAGGTCCACGCCCACCCTGTTGACAACGCTTTCAACAACGCCATCCAGGGCATGAGCCAGAGAGCTTTGATCCACATCATGCTGGTACAATCCCACACCAATGGATTTAGGATCGATCTTTACCAGTTCGGCAAGCGGATCCTGGGCGCGGCGGGCGATGGATACTGCTCCTCGAATCGAAACATCCAGATCCGGAAATTCCTGGCGTGCCAGGGCAGAAGCTGAGTAAACGGAGGCGCCTGCTTCGTTGACGATCAGATATTTGCTCTGCGGCGCATTCCGCGTCAATTCAGAAGCCAGCTTTTCCGTTTCTCGTGAAGCCGTTCCATTCCCAATGCTGATGAGCGTGACATGGTGGCGGTTGATCAAATCCTGTAAAGTATTGAGCGCACCCTGCCAGTCATTCCTCGGCTCATGCGGATAGATCGTGCCTGTGTCCAGCAGTTTGCCGGTTGAATCCACAACGGCGACTTTGCAGCCTGTGCGAAAGCCGGGGTCAATCCCCAGGATAATATGATGGGCCAGAGGCGGTTGGCTCAGGAGCGCGCGCAGGTTGTTTGCAAATACCTGAATGGCATGGTTATCTGCGCTTTCACTCTTTTCACGGCGCACATCGCGTTCGATCGCGGGCAGTAATAAACGTTCTGCGGAATCCTGAATGGCAAGCGCAAGTTGATCTGCAAAGGGAGAGAGGATATCCTGCTCGAATTCAGCCTGGACGGCCTCAAGCCAGTCACGTTCGGGCACATCCACGTGGACGCGCAAAACGCCTTCCTTTTCGCCGCGGGTGATGGCAAGAGTTTGGTGTGGCTGCAGACGGTCCACCCTCTGCTCAAACTCATAATAGGATTGATAGACTGCCTTTTCGTCCACTGCATCCTTTATTTTTTCCACGCGCATCTTTGCGAATTTCAGCGCTTTCCCTCGAATGGCAGCGCGGACATTGGCATTGTCACTGATCCGTTCCGCGACAATATCTCGTGCGCCCTGCAAAGCTTCGGAAACATCCGTCACCTGGTCATTGAGGAATTTTTCGGCGATTTTTTCAGGTGAGCCCTTGGCCGGTTGCGCAATGATGAGTTCGGCGAGCGGTTCCAATCCTTTTTCACGTGCCAGCATGGCGCGCGTACGGCGTTTCTTTTTATAGGGCGCGTATAAGTCTTCCAGGGCAGTCATGGTCGCGGCAGCCTTGAGGCTTTCACGCAGTTCACCGGTGAGCTTGCCTTGCTCTTCGATGGATGCGAGGATCGACGTACGTCGTTCATCAAGCGCGCGCAGGCGGACCAACTCATCGGCGATGATGCGGATTTGTTCATCATCCAGCGAGCCGGTCATTTCCTTGCGGTAACGAGCGATGAAAGGGACCGTATTGCCCTCGTCGAGCAGGTTGATCGCGGCGGTTACCTGGGATGATCTGACATTAAGTTTGGAAGAGATTTGTTCAGCGTGAGTCATGGAGCGATTCTATCATGGGGAAATATCAGCAGGACGCACCCCTGCGCGGCAAATCCTTGTGCATCTGCTGACTTGACGTTGGATGCCCAGCGGTCATCCATTTGTACGCAATACCGCATAACTTACTATCGTTCTCCCGGCTCTGGCCGCATGATCATCAGGCCCGAAATTCTTAGCCACGGATTTCACGAATTTGCGCGGATTGTTCAAAGGGTCAGTGAAAATCGGTGAAATCCGTGGCAAAAGGCTTGGAGATTCCTGTTCAGGGCAGGAGCGCGAAGACGAGGTACCCCTGTTTGTCGCGAGGGTTACTGTAAAAAAGCCGCACCAGCCTTTTCCTGGAGCGCTGAGAAGCCATCGTAGTAACTTTTGCGCTACTGCATTTGTACAATACTACCCCCCACCTATGGGCATGACTTAAGTCCTAAAAGCCCTCGTTTCCCTGAAAACATGAATTCGCTCTAAATTCGCTGATCCTTCGCTCATCCTTCGCTCTAATCTCGCTGCCAAAATAGCCCCCAAATATAGAAGGCGGGTTAGTGACTGCGGGTCATCCGAGACCTTTTTATATTTGCCAGATCGTGTTATCGTGAGCACTTATACCCGCTCGACCTATCAGCCAATCTATAAGTAGGAGCAAATCGTATGAACGACCCAGAATCATCTCAATTCGAGGTTCATGACCGCGAAGTTCTTGCCAGGGCCAGGTCTGTAATTAGCGAGACCGAATCGCCAAGGCTGTGGGCCCAGGCGGTGATTGAGGCCGTCAGCAAGAATGAACAATGGCGCGGTGAGCGCTGTCTCAATTTATTGGCGCCTGAAGCACCCACGAGCCCGGCGGTGCGTGCTTTGCTTTCTTCCGAAATTGGCACCCGCGCAGCCGAGGGCAATATCGGTCGAGTCAATCGCTGGTTTGCCGGTACCCAATACATCGATGAAGTCGAAGCACTCTGTGTTGAGCTATTGAAAGTCGCGTTCCGCTGCAATTACGCGGATCATCGCCTGATGGGCAGCATGCTGGGCAATATGGCGGTCTATCATGCACTCACACAACCCGGCGATGTAATTATGTCGGCCCCGCAGCCTTTCGGCGGACATTCGAGCAATCGCTATGATGGTCCGGCCGGGATGCGCGGACTGAAGATCTTCGATGTTCCATTTAATATGGATGAACTTGAAGTAGATTTGGATGGTTTTGCAAAGGCGGCTCGTCAGTATAAACCAAAGCTGGTGGTCATGGGGATGTCTATGACGCTATTTCCTTTGCCCGTTCAAGAGATGAGCAACGTCATTGCAGAATGGGGTGGGAAATTCATTTTCGATGGCGCCCATCAGGCTGGCCTCATCGCGGGCGGACAATTCCAGGATCCGTTGAAGGAGGGAGCCATCATCCTGACCGGATCTGCGGGAAAAACGTTCAGCGGACCCCAGAGCGGCATGATCCTGTGGGATGATCCTCAATTGACCAAACCCCTCACAGACACGATCTTCCCGGTACTGGCAGCCACCCATCAAGTGAACCGAGTGGCAGCCCTGGCGGTCTCTGCCGCCGAGATGATCGAGTATGGAAAATTCTACATGGCCCAGATCGTCAGGAACTCGAAAGCCCTGGGGAAGGCTCTCGACGAACGCGGTATACCCATCCTGTGTGCGCATAAAGGGTACAGCCAATCCCATCAAATCATTGCCCGCGTAAAAGGATATGGAGGTGGACTGGAAGTGGCACACCGGCTTGCGCAAGCGAACATCATCACGAACAAGAACCTCGTCCCGGAAGATCAGCCTGAGGATTGGGACCATCCGAGTGGACTTCGCATTGGCACCATCGAAATCACGCGCTTGGGCATGAACGAAAAAGATATGGAAACCATTGCCGAATTCATTGCCCGAGTCCTGGTAGAACATGAAGATCCTGAAGCGGTTGGAAAAGATGTCATCGATTTTCGCCTGCCCAAGCAGACGCTTTATTACAACTTTGATAACGATTATCCAGCCTGGGCGAAGATTTAAGAATAAATCTTGAAGTTAATGACAGGACTCGGTCCCAACCTCAAGAACAAAGAGTGGAAAACAGGTTTCTGGCGCAACCGGCTATTCAGCGTAATAGAGGGCGGCACAAGCAAGGAATCATGAGTATGGCTCTCTCGAATATCTCTCGCTCTTCTTCCAGTCTGCCCATAAGGTGCCTATATCCTGGCTATATCCTGCCTATATCCTTCCAGCGCTCCTTCTTCGCTTCAAATCGGCTCCAGATTGGCGAGTGGATATCAGCACTCCCGCTTTTCACTTCATTTGGGAGATTGCAGCGGCATGCAGGTGCGCCTCGCCGTTCCAGGCTTTGAAGAGAGGAAAACCATCCAGATAGCCTCCTATTAACGATTCGGCCACGGACAGCTAGTACCCGTGGCTGAATTGATTAACATTGAGCGGCAAAAGCAAGTGAAGTAAGAGAGATTTTATCCGCCGATCCTTACCCGGCGAAAGCTATCACAGCTTCCGAGGCGGCCTCGGGAATTTCAATCGGAAAGAAATGCCCGGCGTCAGGGAAGATCACGATCTGAGTGTTCGCGATCTTCTCAGCGAGCAAAGCAGCATTCCCGGGAGGGACAACCTTGTCATGCGCCCCAAACAAGATCAAGGTCGGCATCGTCAGCCGCGACAGTTTATCTTCAAATGCCGCAGCCTCGCTCAAGAGTCCAAGCCCAATGGCCAGTTGTGCCTGATAGGGCGCGGGCTCGATCGGATTGGCGAGCCGCCATTCGATCCATTCCTGGATCAGCTCTGGATGGCTTTCCGCCCAACCTGGTGCAGTGCTGACCATGAGTCCGTTTTTGAACCGGTCCAATGGATCACTATTCACATCGGTTAATACTTTCAGCGCTTCTTCCGTAACTGGAATATGGCGCGGTCCCCCAAAGTTGGTCGAACACAAAATCAACTCCTCGATTTTTTGTGGAAAATCGAGAGCCAGGGCCTGTGCAATAAAACCGCCCATCGAGTGGCCCATCACAATGGCCTGTTTTATTCCAAGCTCATCCAGTAATAAAGCCGTATCTGCTGCCAGCATTTGGGCGCTGTAGGGACCCGCAGGTTTATCGCTCTGCCCGACGCCGCGGTTATCGAACGTGATCACTTGAAAATGCTGCGCCAGGAGAGGGACCATCTTATGCCACTGCCAAAGCGAATAACCCAGGCCTGAAATCAAGACCAGTGGTTTCCCGGCGCCCTGGATTTCATAGTAAAGTTCGATCCCGTTCGCTTTGATTTTCGGCATGGCGATTCCTTTAGAGATTGTTTTGAATTTCCTTTTTTGCTTTGCCGGATTGCCACACCTGCCTGATTTGCTAGGCAAATCACGGGCGGTGCCACCATGGTCCCCGAAGCGTAGCGGAGCGGGAGGGAATCCGGCAAGTTCCAAGGCATTTGCCTGTTTTTAGGCTTGGATTTGGCAACACCGCACCGCGGCGCAGGTGTCCAAGCCAGCGGTAAACAAATTTCAAAACGCTTTCTTAGAGGTGGGGCTTACGCCTCGCATACTATTTTCCGCTTGCTACGATCCACTGTTTCTTCAACTCGGCTTTCATCACCTTTCCATACGGCGAGTATGGCAGTGAAGGGACAAACTCAATTCGTTTCGGGATCTTGTACTTCGCCAAACGTCCCTGGCAGAACTGCAGTAATTGCTCCGCGCTGACCGATCGATCTGGCTTGCAGACCACGATCATCAAACCGATCTCGCCCCATTTCTCATCCGGCTGACCAATTAATGCAGCATCGGCAACACAGGCGTGTTCGCGAAAAACAGCTTCCACCTCCGCGGCATAGATGTTCTCACCGCCACTGATGATCATATCCTTGAAGCGACCCACAATGTAGAAATAGCCTTCCTCATCCATCCGCGCCATATCACCCGTATGGAACCAGCCCTCGCGCAATGACTCTGCCGTTGCAGTCGGGTTATTCCAATATCCCAGGCACACATGCGGACCCTTGATGATCAATTCGCCTGTTTCACCCATGCTCACATCATCCCCATTGGTATCCACGAGGCGCATCTCGCTATGGAAGACTGGCTTGCCGACCGATCCTTTTTTCCGCAAAGCCTCTTCATCGGTCATGGAAAAACAATTCACGCCCACTTCCGTGAGCCCATAGCCCTGTCGCAGTGTCACACTCTTGGCCTTATGCCATGCCGCGATCAAAGCAGGTGGACACGGGGCGCCGCCGCTGATAAAGAAATGCACAGAACTAAAATCAGTCTCTGCAAACTTTGGTGAATTCATCCAGGATTGAAAGAGCGTTGGCACACCGAGAATGACTGTGCAGCGTTCGTCCATGATCAACTTTAGTGAAGCCTCAGGATCAAATGAACGCGCAATCACGACTCGACCGCCTGCATAGAATAACGGCACAAGAAAAACAAATAAGCCACCCGAATGGAACATGGGCGTCAAAATGGGCGAAACATCTTTCTCACTCAAGCCCCATGAAATCACGGTATTGATCGCATTCCACAAGATCTGTCGATGGGGGAGAATTGCGCCCTTGGGATGCCCCGTCGTTCCCGACGTATAGAGGATGCAATAAGGGTCATCTGCTTCGATGAGGACATGCCGGGGTTCCTCCGTCGACGCCTGATCGAGCAATTCTTCATATGAATCGGCGCCTAACAGGTTTTCTCCTTCGAGTGAGATGACGTGTTTGACATTGAGATCGGCGCGCATTGCCTCCAGCACAGTGACAAACTCAGGGCCGACAATTAACACTTCGGGTTGGCAATCATTGATGATATAGGTCAACTCACGAGAGGTAAGTCTCCAGTTCAAGGGGGCAAAGATCGCACCGATCTTTCCAAGGCCAAACAGGAGATCCACATAGGCAATACTGTTGTGCGCCAGAATGGAGACACGCTCGCCTTTTTGCAAGCCATACTTCGTCTGTAGGAAATTTGCGAGGCGATTGGCGCGCTGATTGAGCTGTGTGTAGGTATAACGGATGCCACTCACCACATCATACAAAGCTTCCCGGTCCGGAGTCAGATTGGCTCGAACAGCAAGGATATCGGTGGGATACATGGGTTAATTCATTTTGAATAAATAATTTCCGCCGCCTTGACGTCGTTGCGAGCCAGTTCCCTCGCTCTGCTCGGGAACGGCGACACTTGCACCGCACTGCACTGTAATACATCTGGTGCAGCACGGTGCAGGTGAGCAATCTCCTGGTTAGCGGAATACTTCCAAGTACGAGGGGGTTGCTTCGGTCGTGGCGCCAAATGCGCCTCTCCCTCGCAACGACATGGATGAACCGAGGGGCTTGTTTGCTAGAGCACGCGGCGCAGTCGGTCGTGACTGACGTCACTCCCTCGCAACGACATTGTGAATGGAATTACTATTTCAAAACCTTCAAGAAGGCTGCCATGAACTCCTCGGGCTTTTCGATATAGGGAGTATGACCTGCTTCGGCGATCACAACTTCCTCATATGAGCCACCCTTTGATTGATATTCATCCAGGATATGGCGGGTTTGACCGACCATCGGCTGTGGAGGATAGACCTCCTCCCCTGGCCAGCCAGGGACGTAACCCAGCTTGCCAAGGGTGCCGAAGTCGAAGAAGGAACCGTCGGAGACGATCATATCTGAATCACCGCGTACCCATAAAATATACGGCTTGGGCGACGCATTGATGAAGCGCTCGACACTGTCGCCGACATACTTGGGTGAAAGCGCATTGATCGGACCGAAATTACCGGGTGCGACATTGGGCCAGTTGCCTGAAGGCACGAAGTCTCCTGGATATTTCTGCTCGCCAACTTTCTCAGACATTAATGAGGAGAGCAAATCTTCTTCGCGGGCGGGAACAAAGGGCGGTTTCCAATAGAAGCTGTTCATCACTACGCGTGGCGAAGCCTGGGGGTTATCTGTGGAACGGTCCCCGGCTGCCATGAGTTTGGGGAAGTCGGGGT
Organism: Anaerolineales bacterium; assembly: GCA_035298105.1. GTDB lineage: Bacteria > Chloroflexota > Anaerolineae > Anaerolineales > Villigracilaceae > Defluviilinea. The sequence goes on from DATGYJ010000569.1 coordinate 7,837, forward strand.
TGACGATGCCGCCCCCTGAACCGGCGAAATCGTCATAGCACGGTTTGCCATCCAGATCCTTTGATCCGCCAAACCCATACGGTGACCCGGGCGAGACCACGGTCCCGCTCAAAACTCGCCCCGCCGCTGCAGCGACCAAACCAAAGACGATTGTCCCGCCCATGGAATGCCCAACCGTATGAAAGTTCTCAACCTTGAGTACCTCCAGCAGCCCCAATAGATCATTGATCCAGTCGCTCATCCCACAAGTTGCGTCGACCAACTTGTCTTCCGTATCACCATAACCACGCAGGTCTGGCGCAATGCCACGGAAACCTGCCGGGAGTTTGAGCATGATCTCCTCCCAATACGTGCCAGAGGAGGCGTTGCCATGCACAAATAGAACCGGCACGCCACTTTCGGCTCCACTAAACAGCACGTGCATTTTCAAGCGAGGGGTATCTACCATCTCGGACGTAATACCCGGCAGCGTAGGAATAGTTGACATCTTACTCTCCTTGTTTTATGAATTGGTCGCGCAGTTCGCGCTTGAGAATCTTCCCTGCGGCAGAAATTGGCAGGGCATCCATGAATGTTACTGACTTGGGGACTTTGTATTTTGCCAGTCGCTCAGTCATCAATTTTAGTAGCGCCTCCTCTGTAGCGGGTTGTCCTGGTTTTAGTACAACGCAGGCTTTGCCAACTTCACCCCATCGCGTGTCTGGCAAACCAATCACAGCACACATGTGGACAGCCGGGTGCTGATAAAGGATTTTCTCGATCTCGGCGGGATACACATTCTCGCCCCCGCTGATGAACATATCCTTCTTACGATCAACGATGTAGAAATAGCCGGCCTCATCATAATAGGCGATGTCGCCGGTATGGAAAAATCCACGCGCATCCACCGCTGCCTCGGTTGCTTCGGGGTTATTGAAATAGCCCGAGCAATATGAGGGTCCTTTCAGCACCATTTCACCCGCCTCATTTGGACCAAGGGATCGATTCTCATCATCGACGATTTGCGCCTCCACGAAGAAATTGGGTCTCCCAATCGAACCTGCTTTTTGGATGGCATCCTCAGGAGCCAACGCAAAGATACCAGGACCGAACTCGGTCATACCGAAGCCCTGCTTAAAGCGGATATCCTTTTCCTGTGTATATTTCTCTACCAGTGGCACGGGCAGCGGCGCACCGCCGGAGGTACAGAACCGCAGCGCAGACAAATCTGCAGATGCCCAATTCGGCGCGGTGGTTAACATTTGATACATGGTGGGTACTGCGGCAAAAATAGTGACTTTCTCACGCTCGAGCAGAGTCAATACGTGTGCGGGCTCGAATTGGCGAATAAAAATGGTTGTTCCACCGAAGATAACTTGTGGCAAGGTATAGACGAAAAGTCCGCCCGTGTGGAACATGGGAAAGACGTTGAGATATACATCATTATGTGTGACATCATGGATCACCGTATTTAAAGTGTTCCATGCGATCATCCGGTGGGAAACTTGCGCGGCTTTGGGTAAACCCGTCGTCCCGCCGGTAAAGATCAAAGCGGCGATGTCTTCTGCTTCAAGGTCGGGGCAGGCTACGGCTGAGTCCGGAGCGGATTGAAGAGTTGCTTCGAAAGGCAGGCTTCCCTCCAGCCCATTTCCATCGAGATGCAAAATCGGTAATTGGTAACTCGTAATCAGGTTGGCAACATTCTCTTTGAAGTCATCCGAATAGATCAAAATCTTCGGCGTTGTGTATCTGAAAATCTCGAGCAGTTCCTGCCAATGCAATCGCCAGTTGAGCGCCGTGTGGATTGCCCCCAGTTTGGAACAGGCAAAGAAGACATCCAGATGTTCGTATCCGTCGCGCGCCAGGATCGCCACCCGATCGCCTTTCTCAATGCCCTGTGACCTTAGCCAATTCGCAAATTTATTGGCGCGGCGATTGGCATCACGGAATGTCAGCCGCCATTCGGGAACTTTGCCCGCATCGATGAAGGCAAGTTTGTCAGGAGAGTAAAGTTCTCTACGGGCCAGGTAGTCACCAATGTACACGTTCACTCCTTATCGTGAGTAGTGAATAGTGGGTGGTGGATAGATTTAGTGGGGAAGTTTATTGATGAGGGCATAAGTCATTGCATTTGGCTGCCAAGCCCATAAGTTTCAGATTTGGGAAATTTCTGCGTTACGCAATAAATTTGTTTGACGAGTTCAATTCCCTTTTGCCAAACCTTCAATTCCCGATAGTTTCTTACTGTTTCTGTCATGATAGCTCCTTTTTTTTATATTTCCTGCTGCGATGACTCACGAACACTCTCGACTTCTAACTACTCACTTCCCACCCTCCACTGCTAGCTACCCACTATCTCGTCCATCTCCAAACAGAGGCGGCCATCGTGACTCCGCCGCCGCTGGCACAAAACAGAATCACTTCACCAGGTTTAGGGCCTTTGCCTCCGGCAATTGCATCATCCAGTGCCATGACCACGCATGGCGAACCGGTGTAGCCCCACTTATCCATAATCCAATGAGTTTTTTCGATGGGTTGTTTGAGCAGGTCCATCATATATTCAATGGTGCGGAGATTTAATTGGGTGAAAAAGTAATGATCCACCTCATCAAAGGTCAGACCTGCTTTATCAAGCGCGCCCTGCATGAGCTGGGGCCAATATTCTGTGTTGAAGGTCCTGGGGAATTTTTTGACGAATTCTACCTTTGGAGGCCCGAATTTAGCCACATTCTCTGGTGTGCACGGGCGATAGGTTCCACCCGTGTAAATCCCGAGCGCATCATGGAAGGAACCGACCGCCAAAAGATTGCTGCCTAGAAAGCCCTTTTCCTCACCGGTGCTCAACACCGCCGCACCTGCACCATCTGCGAAAAGATTGGCGGTTTTTTTGTCCTTGAGATCGAGGTAGCGGCTCATCCCGTAGCCGCCTGTGACCAGAACATATTTCATTGCAGGTTCAGTCATCAGGTAGCGTGCCCCCTGGTCAAGAGTGGTAACCCAACCAGCACAGGCCGAATTGACATCGTAACAACCCGCCTTCGCCGCACCCAGTTTGTCCTGGACAACCACAGAAGTGCTCGGGGATAAATAATCTGGCGTGTCGGTGGAGACAATGATCAGGTCCAGATCGGAAGCAGAAATCCCCGCGCGCTTGAGTGCCTTCTTTGAGGCTTCCACGATCAGGTCAGAGGTAACCTGGTCAGGGGCCATCCAATGGCGCTCGCGGATACCGACATTGGCAATTAACCATTCATCCGTCGATTCACCTAATAAGGCATCCACCTCGGCATTGGTGACAACCCGTTCGGGGACATAGCTTCCGGTGCTTAAGATCTGTACATTTCGAGTCATGGATCTTTCTCTGAGTCGTTGATCAGCGTTGGCAGAACGCGCACTGGATGGAATTTCAGTAAATCACAGGTTCCGCTTTGGAGTCAGCCAGCTTGCTGGCGTATGAGCAGCGACACACCCCTTTTGAGGCGTCCTGCACTCCAAAAACGGCAGGAGCACGCCCTACGGGCAGTCCTAGACTCCAAAATCGTGATTTACTGAATTTAAGGTTTGTGTGGGCTGCGTTGCATCTGAAGTGTATCTCAAAATCATTCGGGAATGCAAATTGAATGCTAGCCAGCTGACACTTTTAACCATCCACCGGTGGTCGAGTAGCCCCGTAGATTAGCTTCGCTAGGTTACGGTGCAGACTCTTGGGGCATATCGAGACCACACACTTTCAACAAATCTTAATTTGGCAGGTTACTGTTGGTCTCGATATGGCGGGAGAGCACCGCCTACTCGACCAACGGATTACTTTTGAAACAAATTGTCAGGTGGCAAATTGAGAGCAGAATCTTATTATTAGTGAACACTTCATAAAGTATAACGTCCATCTATGATGGACAAATCTCTAGAGCGTGGCTTGCGGCGAATCATTTCATATCGACGTTTACGGCAAGCCCCTGATCCACCACAAATCTGAGCAAAGCTCTATTCCCCGCGCAGGGCCTCAGCGGCTTGCATACGGCTTAATCGCCAGGCGGGATAGAGAGCGGCGAGTAAAGCAGCGCCAACTGCCAGGAAAAACGCCTGCAGAAAAGGTCCCAGATCGACCTGCATTTGTAACGTCCAGCCAAAGGAACGCTGGTTGATGACAAAGATCAGTATCCAGGCCAGGATGTAACCACTGGGAAGGGCCAACAATCCGGCAGATGCGCCCAGCAAGGCTGTCTCCCAAAGCGTCAACCGGCGCAGTTCAGTCACAGTTAACCCTAAAGCGCGCAGAATGCCCATCTCATGGGCCTTTTCCAGTTGCAGGGCAAGCAGGGAGCTCAGCACCCCTATGAAGGCTACCACTGTTGTCACCAATTGCATGGCGGTGGTGATGGCAAAGGTCCGGTCGAACACTTCCAGCGCATCCTGGCGCAGTGCAGCGCTGGGATTGACCTGTACATTAGGGAAACCGGTCAACCGAGCACGCAGGTCGGTGGTGACAGCAACTGCATCAGCGCCCGGGCTCAGGAAAAGCGCCAGGCCGTTCACGCGGTCATCGTTCCACAGACGGCGGTAAATATCCAGACTCATGCGAACGGTACCCTGCGTGGAGGCGTAGTCAGCGTAGATTCCTGCGATTGGAAACGAATGCCAGCCTTGGGGTGTGAGCAAAGCGAGGGTCCCACTGGGGGCTGCAATACCCAGCCGGTTGGCGAGCGGCTCCGAGAGCAGAATCGCACCATCCTTCATCATTTGCCAGGCCTGTTGTGGACTACCGCGCACCTTTAGAAACAAACGGGCATTCATCGGCCGTTCGGGGCTGATGGCGGCAAGTTCCAACGGACCGCGGTCCGATTCAACGGTAACGACCCGAACAGCCAGACTGGACTGTACGAGAGGTTGAGCCTGTGCGAGTGCGATCGCTTGAGGATCGAGCGGTGTATCCAGGCGCGTAGAACTGAGACCCTGTGTTGAGACATACAGATCGCCCCGAAGCGTCTCCTCGAGCCAGATCGTAACGGTGGTGCGGAAGCTGGCAATCATCACTTGCACGCCAATGGTGACTGCGACGGCAATCATCAGTGCTGCGACCGCGATAGCCGTGCGACTTTGGGAGCGGATGACATTCCGCGGTGCGAGGCGGCCCAGTAGGCCAAATCGTTTTCCGAGCGGCTCATTCAGCAGGCGCATCAATGTGACTGTCACTAGTGGAGTGAGCATCGCCAGCCCGATGGTCACGGCGAATGTGCCAATGAAGCTGATCGTTAGGTTGCGGGTGGGGATGGCGAGAATGCCTGCGCCAGCGATGGCCACAAAAACACCCAGGCTTCCCACCAGGCCGACTACCGATCCGACTTTGCTCTCCAACCCAGCCCGCGAGAGAGCCAGGCGCGGTGGAACAGAGGCAGCTTCCCAGGCAGGTAAAGCGGCGGCGAACACACTGGCCAGAAAACCTGCTATTCCTCCTTTGAGCAGGCTGGAAGCAGGAATTTGGATGCCGCGCACACTGATGACAAAAAAAAGATCGTTGATGGTTTGGGTGACCATCCGCACCGCCCCCTGACCAAGAAGAATACCCAGGCCTAGCCCCAATCCGGCACCGAGCGTGCCGATCAGGGCAGCTTCGCCGAGCACCATACCGAAGACCTGTTCACGCGTGTATCCGATGCAGCGCAACGTCCCGAACAGGGCTCGCCGTTGGACAACCGAAAAGGTCATGGCATTGTAAATGAGAAAAATGCCCACCAGTAACGCTAACAGGCTGAGGGCGGTTAGATTGACCCGGAAAGCAGCGGTCATCTCGGCGACCTGGCTGTTGCGCGTGACGGAGTTGACCAGCCGCGTGCCAACAGGGAGCGCTGAGGACAGCGCACTGGAGTCAAAATCTTCAGGCAGGATCAGGTCAATTTGAGTCAGCTTGCCGCCCATACCGGTCAGGCTTTGGGCAGTAGAGATGTCGGTCAGCATCAGAGTATCCAGGGCGCGACGAGAGAAGTCATCAGAGGGATCAAGCAAACCAGTCAGGTGAACATAGCTTGTCCTGCCATTGATCGAAAGTGTCAGACGGCAGGCATCAACCAGCACGTTAGGAGCACAGGGTCGCAATCCATAGCGCCGGGCAGTCGGGGCGGAGAGCAGAATAGCACCGGGCGTCGTCAAGAGCGGGGCGATCGTCTCCAGGTGCGTTTGACCTTGTGTGCCCAGGTAAGCGCGAAAGGGTGTTTCCGCGAACGGATCAATGCCCAGCAAAGTGAATGGCACTTCGCCTAATTGCGGACTGACCAGGTAGGCAATGACCAGAGGTGCACTCTCTAATTTACCGCGCCACTGCGGGTCGGTACGCAGACGCACGTAAAGAGATTCATCCACGCCCTGGCCACTACCAACAATGGCATGGGTCGCGCGCCCTGTCACGGCACTGGTGCTCAGGTCGAAAGCGCGGGCTGCGCTGGCATTGGCCAGATCAATGCTGACCATGACGGCCACGCCCAGGGCGATGCCTAATATCATGATGGCGAATTGAATCGGATGCCGGAGCAGAGTTCGTAAGGAGAGCATGTTAGCGCTCCCGGACAAATTGACCGTGTGAAAGCCTCAAGACATGATCCGCCTGAGAGGTAGCTTCCAGGCTATGTGTAACGATCAGAAGCGTACGTTTTTGCTCACGCGTCAGGCGGGCGAGCAGAGACAGGATCTGAGATCCTGTTTCTTCATCCAAATTTCCGGTGGGCTCATCTGCCAGGATCAGAAGCGGATTATGTACCAAGGCACGCGCTAACGCCACGCGTTGTTGCTCCCCGCCGGATAGCTTCTCGGGGAAGGTATCCCAACGGTCAAGCAGGCCAACAGATTTAAGTATGTCTTGCGCCTTCTTATGCACGTCCGGGCGTGGAATATGGTTGAGTTCCAGCGGCAGGCTGACATTTTCACCGACTGTCAGGGTGGGGATCAGGTTAAAGAATTGAAAGACAAAGCCGATTTGGGCCCGCCGGAAGAAAGTACGGTCACGTTCCGATAGGCTGGTCAGTTCCTGACCATTCACCCAAACTTGCCCGCTATCAGGCGCATCAATGCCGCTGATCAGGTTGAGCAGCGTGCTTTTGCCGCTGCCGCTTTTCCCTAAAATAGCAGTGATCTCGCCAGGCTGGAATTCGGCCTGGGCGTTTTGCAGGACAACCCGGCGCACATTACCTTCATAATAGGATTTGCTCAGGTCATGGAAACGGAGAAATGCATTCATGGTTGTAATTCTATTCTGACTCTGTGAGAAGAATCTCAGCATGAACTCATGCGTGTCAGCTGCAGGCCGCCCTCCTTGACATATACCCTTCACGGTCACACACCCGCCCGTGATTTGCCAGGCAAATCAGGCACACCTGTCCTGGCCCCTACGGGCGGTGCCAGGGGG
>DATGYJ010000570.1:0-11974 GCA_035298105.1 Anaerolineales bacterium
GCGGTGGTGGTCACCCGGTATTTTGGCGGGACCCTATTGGGCACAGGTGGGCTGGTAAAAGCATACACAGAATCAACCCAACTGGTCGTCCATGCGGTAGGACGCGGACGACGCGTTCCCGTCCATGTGGCGATGGCGGCAATTCCCTACAACTTGTTGGAACGCGTGAGGTTAATGGTGAAGCACGAGGGCGGGACAATACTGGGTGAAGATTTCGCCGCAGATATTACCCTAACCCTGCAATTCCCGGTCGATTCCTTTGATGCGTTCCAAAATGCATTGCGTGAGCTGTCCGCGGGGAAGTTGAAAGCGGAAGTGATCGAGTCGCAGGAAACGGTTATGCCAATTGATCATTCATAGACCAACGTATCTCGCACTGTCAGGCGTGAGGCACTCCTGGCTGGCAGCACACTGGCTATGATGCCGATGACCAGAATTCCGATCAACCAGGCGAAGATTCCGGTCAAGCCGTAGAGCGTCCGTAAGGGTGTACTGAACATGATTAACCCAACGCCCGGTGCCATCACACCTGTAATGGGGATCGAAAGCAGGATACTGATGACCCAACTGATCAGGCCAATGACCATACCTTCCACGATCACAATACTCTGAATATCCCAGTTGGAGGCGCCAATGGCGCGCATCACGCCGATCTCACGCGTGCGTTCCAGCACGTTGATGCTCATCGTACTCATCAACCCCAGCCCACCAATCAGAGCGATCAGAGTTGCCATTGCCAAAAAGAAATAAGCAAAGATATCGAACATCTCTGTGAGATTCTGGATTTCATCCTGCCCCAGTTGCGAAATGAGCACCCGAACGCCGCGCTCAGCATAGAGCGCCTCCAATTGGTCGCTGACCTTCTGCTGCGTAGCGACATCGTGCTTGCTGGTGGTCACAAGCAGGATATACACCTGGCCTGGTTGATTGATCACATGGCTGAGGTGTTCATAGTTGGCGTAAAGCACAGGATCGCCGCCAGTGGCTATCATGCTGAAAACACCAATGACCTGCCAATTCGATTCCTTACCATTGAGTTTGATCGTCAGCCAGTCGCCGACCCCTATGTCGGGGAACATTTGGACCAAATAGTTGCTGACCACGATGGCATTCTCATCACCCGGCTTTAGCCAGCGACCAGAAACCAGGATCGGCCGAATAAGGGTGGAGGTGGAGGGCGGCGCGATCAATGTAACCTGGGTCTCTGTTTCATTCTTCTGGCGGACCAGGGTTCCGCCATATTGCAGCCAGCCTTCCACACTTTCCACGCCCGGCACGAGTTCGGCCATACTGGCTACTTCATTAAGCCGGTATGAACGGCTGAACTCAATATTGACATCTGCCAGGAAGTAACCCTGAAGATCTTCGACCACCCTGTCGAAGGAGGCCCACAGGTTAAAAACAGCGATGAAAACGGCCCCACCCAACACCAGGCTAAACAGCGTCAGGGAGAGGCGTGTCTTGCGGCGGAAAGCATTTCGCAGGGAGAGACGCATCGGGCGCGGGATCAGTAAGCTGCTTCTGCTCACTGTGGTTTTTTTGCGTTCTACGCTTCTGCTAATGCCGTAGTCCGTGAGCGCCTCCCGCACGGTGATGCGAACGCTATTGTACATAGGCCATAAAGCCGCTAAGAGCGGGATTACCAGGGCTACGACGATCTGTTGAATCAATGTGGCAGTGTAGCCGTGATATGGGCTGGTGTAGAAACCCAGATACTCGGCCATACCGTTGCCGATGTATCGTGCCGCGCCGTTTGCCAACGGGATGGCTATGATCAATGCCATGAGCCCAAAGCCAAGGATCAAAACGATATACATGCCAAAGATCTGCAAGGTACCACCGCCGGTAGCCTTCATGATGCCGATTTGCCGTGTTTGCTGGCTCATCAGCCCTGTAGTGGTGTTGATGATCAGAAAACCACTCAATAACACCGTAAGCCACCCCAGAATGCCCATGACCAGGAATATCGCCTGCGAAATTTTATATGCATAATGGTGGCCGGGTGAAAGAACGAAAATCGAAGTGTTGGTCAGACCGCTACGCTCTATACGTGCTTGGACAGCTCGAGCCACCTGTGTGACGTGATCCTGATCTGTTGGGTTGTCCGCGACGCTTACAGCCAGTACGCTATAGTTCGCTGTGCCGCCGAGCCATGCCATCGTCTCTGGAGTGACATAAGCTTCTCTGATAATTCCCGTACTAATATAGGGGAATCCTGCCGCGGCATGCATATATCCGGCCAGCCGCAACTGGCGGAGTTTGCCGTCGCTGCGTTCCACTGTGATCAGTTCGCCTGGTTTATAGCCCAGGCTAGCAGCAGTGGACTCGATCAAAACTTCCTTATTCCCAAGCGGCGGAATACTCGATTCACCCCTTACAGGTTGGAGCGTGTTCACTGTCAGGTCGTAAGGATTCTCGATGGCCGTCAATTGAATGGTAATCATTTGGCCATCCGGCTGAATTAGGCGCCCGGTGGATACGGAACGACCCTCCACTGCATTCACCCCAGGGACTTCGCGCGCGATCCTGACACTCTCATCATCCATCGGATAAGCAGAGATCAAGGCCTCGGACGGGCTGGCTGAGAGAAAATCGCCGTCCATGCTGTCGACCATATAGAGTTGCAAGTTACTGATGAACCCGACCCCGGCGGTGCCGACCATAATCGTGAGAATGGTAAGGAAGGTGCGGGTCTTGTTGCTCCAAAAATCCGCCCACACCTTTTTCCAACGGCTGCTCATGACCGCACTCCCCGCAATGCGATGTTTTCCTCTTCATGCCGGTCTGCCATCTGATGCAATGCTTCACGCGTGACCTCGGACTCGCTCAGCAATTCGTCGAGTTGATCGTAGCCGATCGCCAGCACTTCCACTGGCCCATTTTCAGAAGCGCGAACGGATGCCCGGCGTTTACGCTCGTGGAAGAATCCCATTTCCCCCAGAACTTTTCCAGGTCCAAGTTGCAGGGTGACCACATCTGATTGATTCGGACGAGGCAGGATCACTTCCACAGTACCCCTGGTCACAATGTAGAAGGAGTCGGCGTTGGTGCCCTCTACCAGGATCATCGCGCCTGCTTCATATTTCAGTGCCTGTGCAACATGAGTGGCTTTCAGTAACAGCTCACGCGGCAATGTGGGCATGGCTTTGGCAACGTATTCATTCACGATCTCGCCGTCCGCGATCAATGCAGTGCGGTTGGTTCGTTTCGCAAGCCCGCTGTCATGGGTGACTACAATGATGGTCTTGCCTTTTGCTGTGAGATCCTTGAACAGCGCAAAGACGCTGTCTGCTGTTTTTGAATCAAGGTTGCCTGTCGGTTCGTCTGCGATCACAATGGGTGGGTCATTGGCCAGTGCGCGTGTAATTGCCACACGTTGTTGTTGTCCGCCCGAGAGGGCCGTGGGGAGTTTATAGGCGTGCTCGGCCAATTCCACCATCTCGAGCAACTCGAGCGCACGCTTCTCGCGCTGGCGCATGGGATAGGTATGGCAGAAATCCATGGGCAGCATGATGTTCTCAATGACGGAGATGGTCGGCAGGAGCTGGAAGAACTGAAACACTACGCCGAGGTTTTTTCCACGCCAGCGCGCCATACGGTTTTCATTGAGTTCATGGACCGCCGTCCCATTGACATACACCTCACCGGTGCTAGGGCGGTCAATGCCGGTGATCATATTGAGCAGGGTGGATTTGCCGCTTCCCGATTTGCCAATGATGCTGACAAATTCACCCGCGTTGATTTGCAGGTCAATGCTGTTCAGAGCGTGAAAATCGCCAATCGCGGTCTTGTAATATTTATGGACGTCATGCAGTTCGATGATGGCACCGTTGCGGCTGCCATTGCCGTTGTCGGGTTTGCTGATTAGGGACATAGGGGCCTCACATTCAAAGACTCCAAAGTCTGAGGCTTTGGAATTCAACGTCAGGAGGCGTTGAGTCCATTAGTCTTGATTATCGAATTTCACTTCGGCAGTCATGCCCCAGCGCATGGCAGGGTCTGTGTCGGTCAGCAGAACGGTGACCTCGTACACCACATCACCCTGATTCTCGGAATAACTCTGCCCAATGGAAAGGATTGTGCCGTGCAATTCAACCTTGGGCAGGGCCTCCAGGGTCACCACAACCGGCTGATCCTCCGATAATTTCACCACATCGATCTCGGTCAGGTCAGTGGTCTTAACCAGCCAATCGGAAAAATCTGCCACCGTCACTGCGACCTGGCCGGCATTGATCGAACTACCCTGTTTAGCATTCAGATCCGCCACGACACCGTCGAACGGAGCCACCACACTGAAGGCTGCTACCCTCGCTTTCGCGGCGTTCAGGCGCGCTTCCAACACTGCCAGTTGATCTTTATCGATGCCACCCTTCATGCGCTCGTAGGTGCGCTTTAAATCCTCGAATTTCGCCTTCTTCAAAGCCAGGTCATTCTGGGCTTCGATGATCCAATCCTGAGGTACAGGACCTTTGAAGTGTTTCGTCCTGCTCTCATAGTAGTAGCCTTTCCAGTTCTGGATCAGGAAGTGGAGCGTTTCGGTTTGCGGCACTTTATCCTCGTTTTTGAGGTAGTTCAGATAGTCAACGGCATCGTCGTACTCTTCCCCGGCATCCTTCATGTCAATAACAACCTGTGCCAAATCCTCGCCTCCGGTGTTTTGCAGATCGTTCAAAGCCTTTTGTGCGCTGACCAGTTCGAGTTGGGCGGCGGCGTAGTTCGTGTCTGATTCATCGCCCAGGTGGACCAAAAGCTCGCCTTTTTTGACGGGCTGACCCTCTTCCGCCAGGAGCTCGCTGACCACTCCGCTGGTGTTGAAGGCGATGTCTGCAAAGCGGATCGGTTCCATCCGTCCTTCCGCAATGATAGGGCTATCCGCGCCAACAGTCGGCGTCGCTCCGGGCGTACCAGCCGCTGGATTGCCTGAAGTTGAGCAGGCTGTCAAGAGCAGACTAACCCACATCAGTGGGATAAGGAATCTATAATTCGACATTGTCCACCTCCATGATGTTCCTTTTTAATACTACAACTTTATGGTACGACTTTCAAGCGAAAACCCGTAATCTGTCATGGAAAAATCTCACTGAAGGTTTCGCAGCCAATAGTACGATAACCTGGTAGTCCTCGGTCGTTTCATTTGACGCATTTCAAACTGCATTGTGCGAGCTCGCAGCAGGCAGATGGACGGCACACTCCTATGGGGGGCGTCCGACTCCAAAGGCGAACTTGAAATTTAATGGGTCACTTTTTAGGTATAATGCCTGCAATTATTGGCTGTCATGATTGTTTTACCAAAGTGATATTTTAGAGGAGAGAGAATGAATCAACCAACCTGGATCGGGCGGACTTTGAGCGGTCGTTATAGGATAGAAGCTCTGCTTGGGCAAGGGGGCATGTCGGCAGTTTACAAGGCAACAGATCCAAATCTGAAGCGCGTCGTCGCTGTAAAACTTATCCACCCGCATCTTTCGTCTGACCCGTCCTTTGTGATACGCTTCGAGAGCGAAGCCTCTGCCGTAGCCAGCCTGCGGCACCCGAATATTGTTCAAGTCTTCGACTTCAACAACGATGGCGGCGTATATTATATGGTGCTGGAGTTCATTCCGGGCGAAACACTGCATGATCGTATGCAGCGCCTCAATGAGAGTGGACGCAAGCTCTCGATCAAAGATGCGCTCAACTTTACGATCAATATTTGTGAGGCGGTCGGATATGCTCATCAGCGGGGCCTGGTGCATCGCGATATCAAACCTGCCAACATCATGCTTGATGTGTATGGGCAAGCCATCCTGATGGACTTTGGCATTGTCAAAATCCTTGGCGGCGATAGTCACACCTCCACGGGTGCGCTCGTTGGGACGGCGCGCTACATGTCGCCTGAGCTCATCCGCGGCGAAGTCGCCGATCATCGCTCTGATATTTATTCCCTGGGCGTGACGCTATATGAGATGTTGAGTGGTCGTCCGCCGTTTGTCGCGGATTCGGCAATGACACTGATGATGATGCATTTGAATGATCCCATCCCGAATGTGCGTGAGTTTCGTACAGATGTCCCTCCTGAACTGGTGGAAATCCTGGAAAAGTCTCTCGCCAAGGACCGGGCGGATCGTTATCAGTCTACTGCTGAAATGGTCAAAGATCTCAAGCGCGCTCTGGCTTACCTTGGCGGGCAACCCACTTCGAATCGCCTCAAGGATACCGGTCGATCGCAGGCTCCAGCGACCATGGTGGAGACTCCATCTGCTGTACAGCCGGTCCCTCCAGCCTCCGCCACTGTCATGGAATCGAAGTCCGTCAAACAGCCCGTCGTTCAAACCGTACTTGAGCCTGCCCCCGTTCCCGGAGGTCAATCCCAGCCTTTAGCGCGTCCAACAACTGCCTCCACAACAGCCCCGCCAGTGAGCGCGCCAACTGCCTCGCGTCGTTATCTGTGGATTGGAGGTGCAGGCGTGATAGGACTGTTGTGTCTTGCTGGCCTGTTCTTCGCAGGCAATTACCTCCTGAAGGGAGTGGCGTCGCGAGGGCCGGATACGCTTACGCCAACCATTGCAGCAACGAATACGAGTGCCGCAACGGTGGAACAAGTCGTGGCTCCGCTTGCTTCCGAGACATCCGCTCTCACGGAACCGCCAACCGAAGCTCCCACCCCAACAGAGACGCTGCCTCCTTTATATGTCCGTATTAACAGCATCACTGTCAATGACACGGGTCATTACGTGGTCGAATACGAGACCTTTGGCTATACCGAGCAGTTGCCCGGTATGCACGTGCATTTCTTCTTTAATACGGTCCCGCCTGAGCAGGCAGGCAGCCCCGGCAGCGGTCCGTGGTACCTTTATGGCGGACCACGGCCATTTACGAAGTACAGTGAGAGCGATCGTCCGGCAAATGCAACCCAAATGTGCGCCCTGGTGGCGAATAAAAATCATTCGGTCATTCCTGATAGTGGGAATTGCATGAATTTGCCGTAGTTGGGGGCAGTCTACAAGGAAACAAGGACACAGATAAATAAGAAAACAGGTAAGCAAGTCATGATTCAACTTGTTTACCTGTCTACCTTTCTACTTGTGTACCTATTTACTTTTTACTCATAAGCCAACGTATCGCGGACGGTCAGTCTGGATGCCCTTCGTGCCGGCAGCGCGCTCGCCACCGTCGCCAGGAAGAGCGTGAAGATCAGCCATGCAATGATGCCGGTCACGCCATAGACGGTCGGCATCGGGGCAGTGAGGATCGCCATCCCTACCCCGAAGCAAAGGACGCCTGTGATGGGGATAGCCAACAGGATGCTGATCGCCCAACTGATCAGACCAATCACCAGTCCTTCCACGATCACGATTCCTTGAATATCGCCGTTCGACGCACCGATCGCGCGCATCACACCGATCTCACGTGTGCGTTCGAGCACATTGATGCTCATCGTGCCCATCAATCCCAACCCGCCGACGATTGCGATCATGACTGCCATGCCGAGCATAAAGTACACGAGAACATCGGTCTGTGCTTTTTGGTCACGGGTAAACTCCGCGGCGAGTTGTGTAGAGCCAACACCGATGCCGCGGGCTTTGTAAAGCGCCTGTAACTGGTCGCCGATCCGTTTTTGCGTGAGCGCGTCATGTTGATTGGTGAGCACGCGCAGCGAATAGACTTGTCCGGGACGGCCGATCAGACGGCTCAGGTATTCATAATTTACATAGAGCAGGGGCGGGCTTACATTGCCAGTAATACTGTAGGTGCCAATGATATGCCATTTCGTTTCTTTCTCGTCAATCTTGATGGTCAACCAATCGCCTACTTTCAGGTCCGGGAAAATATTGAGCAGGTGATTGCCGATGACAATAGCATTCTCATCGCCTGTTTTCAGCCAACGACCGGAGGTGATGACCGGATCGATCAGGGTCGAAGTTGAGGGCGGTGCCACAAATTCAATTTGAGTACCGGCTGCCTCTTTGTTCGATATGAGTGTGCCAGGATACTCGGTCCAGCCTTCCACGCTCGCGACACCGGGAATACTTTGGGCCAAGGACCCAACTTCGTCAAAGCGATAGTAACGCCCGAAGGAGATATTGACGTCCGCCATGAAATATCCCTGAATATCTTCGATCGTCTTGGCGAACGAGGCCCATAGATTGTAAACGCCAATAAAGATCGCTCCTCCCAGTACGAGCGTAACGAGAGTTAAGATCAGGCGGGTCTTTTTGCGAAAGGCATTTCGCAGAGAGAGCCGCATCGGGCGCGGCATGAGAAGGGCGCCTTTGCTCACCGACTTATCCTTCGGTTTCGCATTACCGCCGATGCCATAATCACTGATCGCTTCTCGTACCGTCACACGGACGCTGTTGTAGATCGGCCAGAGGGCCGCCAGGAAAGGCACAACCAGAGCCACAATGGCTTGCTGAATGAAGGCGCCCGGATACACTACAAAGCGGTGGGGATAGAAATTCAAATATCCTCCCATCCAGGCCCCGAAAGATTTTGCAGCGGCACCTGCCAGGGGTACGGCCAGCGCCAGGGCAGCTAACCCAAAGACCAGGATCAACACCACATACATGACAAATACCTGCGAGTTTTCACCGCCGATCGCTTTCATGATGCCGATCTGGCGCGTTTGCTGGGTCATAATGGAAGTGATCGTGTTGATGATCAGGAGACCGCTTAACAGAACGGTCATATAACCGAGTACGGTCAGGATGAAGAAGACGCCCTGCGAGATGCTGTAGGCAAAGTGATGTCCGGGCTGGTAAACGTTGACATAGTAAATGGTTGCACCGGCACGCTCCACGCGGTCGGCGACAGCCTGCGCCACAGCAGTGACATGTTCCTGGTTGGTCTGGTTTTCAGCGACACTGACCAGGAGCGAGTCGTAGTTGGGTGATCCGCCCAGCCATTCCAATGTCTTTGGTGTGACATACGCATTCATCGTATTCGTAAAGTTGAACGGAAAGCCTGTTACATCATGCATGTAGCCCGCAAGTCTTAACTCACGATGTTTACCATCACCGAGTTCAACAACGATCCTATCGCCAGGCCGGTATCCGAGCCCCTCGGCAGAAGCATCCACAATGATCTCTTTTTCGCCAAGGGCCGGCAGGCTGGTTTCGCCCGCCGCGGGCTTAAGTTGATTGAGCGTGGTATGGGTCGGGTCTTTCAGTGCGGTGAACTGGATCGAGATCTTTTTCTCATCGGTGCGGACCACTGTCGCACTGGTCGAACTGCGGCCCTCGACCCCATCCACGCCGGGCACCTCACGTGCGATCTTGACCATGTCATCGTCCAAAGGACCTGCGTAGACCGTGGCTTCGGAGGGGCTGGCGGACAGGTAATCTCCGTCCATGCTTTCGTTCATATACAGCCCCAGGTTGCTGTTGAACCCAACAGCAAGGACACCCACGGCAATGGTGACGATGGTCAGGAAGGTGCGGGATCGATTGCCCCAAAAATCTGCCCAGATCTTCTTCCAGCGGCTGCTCATGATTTGGTCTCCCTGTGCGAGATGTTTTCGGCTTCGTGTTTATCCGCGGATTGGTGCAGCACTTCACGGGTAACCGGTGACTGGCCCAGCAGTTCGCTGAGTTCATCGTAGCTGATGCAAAGTACCTCAACGGCTCCGCGCTCAGAAGCACGGATCGAGGCGCGATGTCTTTTCTCGTGGAAAAACTCCATCTCGCCGAAGTACTTTCCTGGTCCGAGTTGGACCGCGACGACATCCGACTGATTGAGGCGCGGCAGGATAACTTCCACCGTCCCTTTGGATACGATATAGAAGCAATCCGCATTCGTACCCTCCGTGAATATCATGGTACCCGGTTCATAAGATATACTCTTGGCGCTCCGCGTCGCTTTCAGAAGTTGGTCTTGTGTTAATGTTGGCATGGCTTTGGCAACATATTCATTGACGATCTCACCGTCGGTGATCAAGGCGGTGCGATGGGTCCGTTTCGCCAGGCCGCTATCGTGAGTGACGATGATGATCGTCTTACCCTTCGTGACTAAATCGTTGAACAATGCAAAGACCGATTCGGCCGTTTTGGAGTCCAGGTTACCTGTAGGTTCATCTGCGATCACGATCGCCGGATCATTTGCCAGGGCGCGCGCAATGGCAACACGTTGCTGCTGTCCGCCAGAGAGGGCCGTGGGTAATTTGTAGGCATGGTCAGCCAACTCCACCAGCTCGAGTAGTTCGAGAGCACGCTTCTCTCGCTCGCGCATGGGATAGGTTCGGCAAAAATCCATGGGCAGCATGATGTTCTCGACGACCGAGATGGTTGGCAGAAGTTGAAAGAATTGAAATACGATGCCCAGGTTCTTCCCCCGCCAGCGCGCCATGCGGTTTTCATTCAGTTCATGCACGGCCGTGCCGTTGACAAACACTTCGCCGGAGGTGGGATGGTCAATGCCGGTGACCATATTCAGCAGGGTGGATTTACCGCTGCCTGATTTGCCGATAATGCTGACGAATTCACCTGCGTTGATTTGCAGGTCAATACTGTTCAGGGCGTGAAAATCCCCAACGGCAGTCTTATAAAACTTATGGACGTCATGCAGATCGATGATCGGACGAGTGCCGTTTCCATTGTTTTTCGGCTCATTATTATTAAAGAATGGGAGAGTGAACATAGTGAAGCCTCCGGTTTATAGGAATAGACCCTAAAGGTCTCTTTGGTAATCACATTTATGATTGAAGTGGGATCTCATTGCAAGTTCCTCATTTGAGTGGCAAGAAAAGACCTTTAGGATCTCTCTATGCATACGCCAGACTGTCACGGACGCTAATGCGAGTTGCGCCGCGTGCAGGCAGGATGGATGCCAGTACTGAGATGACCAGGACGGTTCCCAGCCAGATGCCGACAGCAGACCAGTTATATTGATAGTCCAATGTTGCCCCGAACATGGCGTTCCCCAGCGCGTTCGCCAGCGCTGGGCTAACCAGGAAGGAAATGGGGATGGCAACCATCCAGCTCAACAATCCTTGTAACACACCTTCCATGACAAAGATGCCGAGAATGGAGCGCGAGCGTGCCCCTACTGCGCGCAATACGCCAATTTCCTTTGTCCGTTCAATCACGCCGATAGAGATGGCGCCCATAAGCGCCAGCCCTCCCACCAGCGCCACGATCACCGACAGCGCCAGCATCATCCAGATCACAAGGCTGAATTGCCAGTCGGCGGTTTTGCGCGAATCAGCCTGCGTTTCACTGATCGCGACCTTCAAGCCATGGCGCTCAAATAACTCCTTGAGTTGTTTGGTCACGGCTGCCGCGGCCTCAGCTCCATGGGAGGTGGTGCGCACGTAGAGGACAGACCCCTGGCCATATTTCTTAGTGGTCTGGTATAAAGCTTCCAGGGGCGCAAAGATGGTATCCTGATTGAACCCACCGACAAACACCGGATCATAAAAGCCGATCACGAGCCACTTGTCCTTGCCCAATTCGCCGAGGTCGAGCGTTACTGTGTCACCCACCTGAATATGGTTATCCTCTGCGGTCTGGCGTGTGATCACAATTGCGCGGCCGTTCTCTCCAGGCTTGAACCAGCGTCCAGCAACGATCAACGGCTCGGAAAAATCGCTGTTGGTTGGAATACCTTCTAAGGAGCTGCCAATACCGGCTTCCTTGATCAGTTGTCCTTCCTTGAACAGGCTTGCCGACTGAACAAGGCGCAACTCTGATTTATCTACACCAGGCACGGTCGCTGCCAGCGTCGTCACTCGCCCCGCCCTTTGATTCGTTTCAAACTGGATCGTCGTGTCGAAATGCCGGCGCCCATAGAGATTGTCCAGTGTAAACATGCTGGAAGAGTTAAGGCTCATCACCATGAGGAACGCACTGCCAGCGATGATGAGCACTAATTGGGTAAGTAGCAGGCGTCCTTTGTGGCGAAACATGTTGCCAAGGGCGGTTGCATATTGTGAGGAAAGCCAGCGCTGCCCAAACCCCTCCACGAGACGGTCGAGCCACCCGGAACGAAAATCACCTCC
>DATGYJ010000571.1:0-4590 GCA_035298105.1 Anaerolineales bacterium
GCCGGCTCAGCCATTAAGTTGGATCCCGGACCAATTCTTTTGGTGGTGGCGTGCCTCGCGCGTGATCCAGGATTACGACCTGAATGGCACAGCACACGAGATCATTGACGAGTTTCCATTCTTCTCTTACCTGCTTGGAGATTTGCATCCCCATGTCCTTGCCATGCCGTTCAATTTGCTGGCTATTGCCGTGGCGTTAAATCTGTTCCTCGGTGGTTGGCGCGGAAAAATCAATTTGTTCTTCGGTGAACTGCAAATCAGCAAGATTGGTTTCTTTACCATCGCGCTCGTTCTGGGTGGACTGGCTTTTCTCAATACCTGGGATATCCTCTTCGCCGCGGCGCTGATTGTTTTCAGCTACGCTCTGACCCAGGCGCGCCAAGCCGGCTGGAGTTGGGAAAGAATCGAGGATGCCTTCCTTTTAGGAATCCCAATAGCAATCACCGCGTTCGTCATGTATATTCCATTTTATGTTGGCTTCGATTCACAGGCAGGCGGTATTCTCCCCAATTTTATGTGGCCGACCCGTGGTGCGCATCTATGGATGATGTGGGGAACCTTGTTCGTGCCATTGTTCGTTGGCTTAATTTACTTGTGGCAAAGTAAAACACCAGCCCACTGGCGCGCCGGCTTCCTCACAGGTCTGGGAGTATTAGTCACGCTTCTCACAGCAATGTTTGTGATTGGTCTCCTGGGATTGAAATTAAAACCCGACTTGGTCAATGGGGTTTTGGCATCACAACAACTTAACGCGAGTGGGTTTATTGGAGCCAGTATGGCGCGTAGACTGAGCTATATCGGCGGTCTTCTGACATTGCTTGCGATCCTGATCCCGACACTTTCATTCCTATTCAAATCCGAAAACAACTCATTTTCTTTCGTTCTTTTGATGATATCTCTCGCGACCTTACTAATCCTTGGTCCCGATTTTCTATATCTACGCGATAATTTTGGTTACCGCATCAATACAGTTTTCAAGTTTTATTATCAAGCCTGGATATTGTTATCGCTGGCAGCCGCATTCGTGGTTGCTGTGATGTTGTCAGAATTGCGCGGATTTGCTTCAGCGCTCTATACCACAGTTCTGGTCATTGTACTCGGCGCAGGATTGGTATATCCTGTGTTCAGCTTGCCAAGTAAAACGGATAATTTTAAGTCTGACCATCCCGAACAGCGCACGCTGGATGGCGCGGCTTATCTTGCCAATACCATGCCTGATGATTATCAGGCGATCCAATTCATGCAGCAACTTGATCCAGGCGTGGAGGTGGAGGCAGAATCGCCACTGGGAAATTACACCGAATATGCTCGGATCTCGACCTTTACCGGTCTCCCAACGGTATTAGGCTGGCCAGGCCATGAAGGCCAGTGGCGCGATCAGGCTTTGCAAGGATCACGGGAACAAGATATCCAAACGCTATACACGACCCCAGATTGGACCATCGCACAGGAAATTATCGATCGTTATAACATTCGCTATGTTGTCATCGGTAATCTCGAGCGCACCACTTACAAGGTGAACGAGGAAAAATTCAATCAATTTTTGAAACCGATCTTTCAGCAGGGTAGTATCACAATTTATGAAGTGCCGTAACCACTTGTCAGTGCGGGCTTTCAAGAAGTAATCTCATGATATTAAGGAGATTGCCCACCCGCATGCAAGTGTAATAATCGAGGGTAAAATTATCTTATGAACTCATTCCGATTCAAAAATGAAGGCTGGCTGTATTGGCTAGCCTTTCTTATAGCGCTGGGTTTTCGGTTCATTCAGCTTGGCGCCTCACCACTAACAGATTCCGAAGCCACTCTGGCGCTGCAAGCCCTGCATATTGCCCAAGGCAAAGCTCCCTTGCTCGGACCGCAACCTGGCTACATCCTCTTCACGAGTATTTTGTTTGCAATCATCGAAAGCACAAACTTTATGGCGCGTTTCGTCCCTGCCATTGTAGGAAGCATGCTGGTTTTTGTTCCTTATTTTTTTCGCGACAAGATCAAGCCTCAGCCCGCTTTGATATTGGCGTTTCTTTTTGCAATCGACCCCGGACTCGTCGCGCTATCCCGCCAGGCAAATGGGACGATATTAGCAGTCGCGTTCCTGCTTTTTGCCTGGGCAATGTGGATGAACCGGCGTGCCGTCCCCGCTGGGGTCTTTGCTGGCTTAGCGTTTCTCTCGGGGCCTTCGCTCTGGGCCGGTTTGCTGGCTATCGGTCTCACCTCGATCTTTCTTCAAGGCATGCGAGCAAAGCCAGCAGCCGGTGATGAATCGGAAATGGCAGACCAACCACTCCCGAATCTCCAATTTCTGAATGAATATCGTCCTGCTCTGCTTGCTCTCATTGTTACTCTCCTCTTCAGCGGCACACTCTTCTTTCTCTCTCCGAATGGATTAAGCGCGTGGCTTTCAGCCTTGCCTGCCTATCTCAAAGGATGGACAGCGCCATCTCCTATGACTCCCGGGCGGATGGTATTTGTTTTCTTTGCATATGAACCTTTGGGCATTTTTCTTGCAATCCTTTCTTTGATCCGCGGTTATCGAATCAAGAGCCGGCGCATTGTTCGCTTGAGCCTGTGGTTGGGAGTTGCTTTACTGCTCGCTATTTTCTATCGCCAGACCAGTGAATTGGTTTGGGCCATTATTCCACTGCTTACTCTGGCTGCGCTTGAATTCTCCCGGGCGTTCAATGTTTTCGCTGAAGAGCGTGTCGAGGTTGGCGTAGTGGTTTTGGCGCTGATGATCCTGCTTGTTTACACCTGGTTTGATGTTTCAAAGATCGCCCTCGACCCTCAGGGTCAGCTTGCAGGCCTGTCGTTGCCACTCTTTGGCAGGAACATTCCAGTCTCAGCCGCACCCTATGTGATCCTATTTGGTGTGCTGCTTATTATTATCCTTTGTGTTTCATTTGTGGCCTTTGGCTGGTCGGCGCGCACTGCCCGGCTCGGTACTACCTGGGCCTTTGTTATCTTTCTGGGCATATACAGCCTCGGTGCAGCCTGGGGCGCCAGTGGAGTGCGTTCACAAAACGGTTTGGAATTCTGGACCTCCGACCAGGCTCCGGTGCAGGCTGATTTGCTCCTTGCCAGCGTGGATGACATTTCTGAATTTAGTCTCGGTCATGCCCAGTCACAACCTGTTACGCTGATGGGAATCAATTCAGCTGCACTAGAATGGACCCTGCGGAATCACGATGTCAAGGTTGTTTCCACACTCGACCCCCAGGCCGCGCCTCCCATTGTAATAACCCCCCTGATGAATGATCTTGGTTTACCTTCTGCATACCGTGGACAAGACTTTACCTGGAGGCAAAGCCCTCTCTGGGAACAAATCCATAATTCCGATTGGATCCGCTGGCTGGTATTTCGTCAATTGCCAAGAGAAAACGAGACCTTGATCCTCTGGGCCCGCGATGATTTATTCCCTGATGCGCGTAAAAATTCTCAGCAACCATAAGGGCAGGCGCAGAGCGTGCGTCCGGCCTAATCAAACATGAATAAAATGTCTTCTCAATTTCCCTCTACTGTTGCAATTGATGGGCCAGCCGCCTCGGGCAAATCTACGATTGGATTGAGGCTTGCAAACGCGCTTGGCTATCTCTTCTTCGATACAGGCGTGATGTACCGGGCCATCACCTGGCTGGCTTTAGAGCGTGGTATTGATGTACGCGATGAAGCCGCGGTCACCAAGCTGGCTGAGGAAGCGCAAATTGATGTTGCCCCTGCTTCAAAAGCTGATGGACGTGTATGTGATGTTCTTATTGATGGTCAGGATGTAACCTGGGAAATCCGCCGCCGCAAAGTGGACGCGAACGTCTCCATCATCTCCACGTATCGAGGTGTGCGCCAAATTATGAGCCTGCAACAAAGACGGATTGGGCAGCGCGGCAGAATTGTGATGGTGGGGCGTGATATTGGCACCGTTGTTTTGCCCGATGCGGACTTGAAAATCTATCTGGATGCAACTGCCGAAGAACGTGCTAAGCGGCGTTATGATGAGATCGTCGCGCGTGGCAATAAAGCGAATTACGATGAAATCCTTGAACGAGTGATTGAACGAGACCGGATCGATTCGACTCGCGCCGTGGCTCCGTTAAAGGCAGCAAACGACGCGATCGTGCTTAACTCCGATAAACTCACGCCCGACGAAGTCTTTGAGCAGGTGCTGGCTCTGGTCAAATGAACAACACCTATCAGATCCCTCTCCGATTCAAGATCATCCGACCTATCGTTAAGGCCATTTTTCGCGGAGTCTTTAGTCTGTTCGCGCAGGTAAAGATCATTGGCAAGGAGAACATCCCTTATGGAAAGCCCTATATTGTCGCTATAAATCATGTTTCGATGTTCGATCCGCCATTTGCAGCAGCTTTCTGGCCCGAACAACTGGAGATCATCGGTGCCATTGATGTGTTTGGCAAGCCTGGCCAGGGTCAGATATTGAGACTCTATGGCGTTATCCCGGTGCATCGCGGCGATTATGATCGTTCTCTTCTCACAAAAATAGTTTCCATCATTAAATCGGGCATTCCGTTGTTGATCGCGCCGGAGGGCGGACGCTCCCACGTACCCGGGATGCGGCGTGCGAAGCCAGGGATTGCC
>DATGYJ010000572.1:0-5805 GCA_035298105.1 Anaerolineales bacterium
CCCGCCGCACTTGGGGCACATGAACCGTTCTGCGTCTGCCGTATGCAAGCCTTCGGGTGTAAACTGCAAACGATCAGGGTCAACGATCTCCTCTGCCTGGAGTTTGCCATCCAGGATGGCCAGGGAGCGGCGCGCACGTGCATGTCTCAGATCATGGGCGAGGCAGTTCTCAAGCGCCCTGCGTTTCTCGGCATTATCATCGCTCACTTCGCTCATCCAAAACCAGGCCTCGGCGAGCACATCGTGATCGTTGCTGATATATACGGCGCGGTCAAAGTACCGGCGCGCGCTTGCCTTGTTTCCTGCCTTGGCGTCAATGATCCCGCTGCGTAATAGTTCCCTGCCGTAATCGCTGAACATCATCGTAAATTGTAAATCGTAATTCGTAAATTCCAAATTACGGTTTACTTACACCCCTCACCAATGCATCGGTCATTCTTGCAACTCTTGCCATCTGCAGAACATCATGCACACGGATCAGATCCGCGCCGCGCACGATCCCAACCGCAATGGTGGCAGCTGTGCCTTCCACACGTTGGTCGGCGGGTAGATCCAGTGTGAAGCCGATAAATGATTTTCGAGATGGGCCCAATAGTACGGGATACCCCAGCTTACGGATTTCGTCGAGACGATTGATCAGCTCGAGATTGTGCTCACGCGTCTTACCAAAGCCGATGCCCGGATCGAGAATAATATGCGATGCCTCAACCCCAGCCTTCTGCGCCAGCTCGACACTGACAAGGAGTTCCCGTTTTACATCTTCGATCAAGTTCTCATAATTGGAACCGATATAGGCGTTTCCCAGCTGGGTGCGGACTTCCACACTGGCCGGGTTGCTGCGGTTATGCATCAAAATCACAGGAACACGAGCTGCTGCAGCAACCGAAGCAAGCTCCGGGTCTGCGCGCAGCCCCCAGACATCGTTCAGCATACGCGCACCGGCTTTGAAAGCCTCTTCCGCAACTTTGGCTTTATAGGTATCGATTGAAATTAAGCTATCGGGGTATTCATTCGCAATCGCCGAGATGACAGGGATGACGCGCTCCAGCTCTTCATCTGCGCTGACCGGCTGTGAGCCGGGCCGGGTGGATTCGCCGCCTACATCCAGTATGTCTGCGCCGTTCGAGAGAAATTCTTTGGCTTGTTCGAGCGCCGCCCTTGTCCCCTCGCCCATCTCCCCTTTGCGAAGCATCCCTTTAGGGCCGCCCGCTTCGACTACGCTGGCACTCCGCTCAGCGCGAATCGGAGAGGGGGATAATAATCCATCCCCTGAGAAAGAATCAGGCGTAATGTTGAGGATGCCCATCACATACGTGCGGGACCCCCACTTGAAAATATGGTTTCCAATTTGCAGCGCTGGGGATTTCAATTTCACTTGTTTACGTGTTTACTTGTGTACTCGTATACCAACATGCTCCCAGGGAGATTGCTTCAGCGCACGAACACCGCTTCGCAATGACATACTACGGGATCTGATCCAATGGGCGTCCGAGCCAGGCCTCGGCTGTATCCATGTCGGTGAAGATCTTCATTGCGGCTGCAGTGCCTGGCAATGCCAAAGCGGCGACATTCCGAATCGCATCCGCAACTTTTTCGTTGGCAACGACAACTGCCACGCGAATATTGCGGGCGGAGGGATCACTGTTTGCTTCAACTGCCATGCGGATCGCCTTTTCTGGGATCTCTTTTACCGCCCGTATGTCATATAGATTACGCGTGCGCCGGTCCACGCCGAGCAGGTGCTCCATGGCAAAATCACGCCACGCGTTGATGGTAGCATCGGATAAATCTGTAAACGTTAAACTCATGCCACCATCACTGCGGCGCACGACAGACATACCGACTCCGGGTTTCGGAGTCCAGTTGAGCGGTTTGATTTGATTCATGACAGTTCCTCCAATAAGATTATATCTCATGCATTTTAATGGGGATGGCTCTCACCTAAACGGCGCGAAACTTACGAAGCAAACTTCTCGATCCCTTCCGTGTTGCACAGCGCCAGCATCTCTCGGATACTTTTTTTGTTAACAGGATGCACCAGATCAGGGTCAATATCCATCAAAGGCAACAGGACAAATGCCCGCTCATGCAAGCGCGGATGGGGAATCACGAGCGAGGCTGTATTCAACGCCAGGTCATCGTAGAAAAGAATATCTATATCAATCAAACGCGGACCATTGGGAAAAGATTCTTTCCTCCCCAGAGCCAACTCCAGGCGCTTGAGGTGTTTCAGCAAAGCTTCAGGAGCCAGGTAGGTCTGCACTTTCACCACCTGGTTGAGAAACTTAGGCTGATCCTCATAGCCCCAGGGCGGTGTCTCATACACTTCTGACTTTGCTTTCACGTTCATTTGAGGAGTCAAGGCAGAAATTGCCTGCTTGAGATTGGTAAGGCGGTCGCCGAGATTGGAACCAAGCGCGAGATAAACAGTATGATTATCCAAGGCTGTCACTCCACCATCAGTTTCATGATTTCATCTTCGATTTGAAAAGCCCTGCCGGCTGCATAGGCAGTCTCGTAAACAGACTTGCCAAGTTTCTGTTTTCCCTGGGTCAAGACTTCCTGCAATGCTTTGACATCCGGCTCCAGCAGTTTAACATGATCTGTATTCGTACGATTCTCGATCAGCGCGCACAGGGAGACGGCTCGCTTCACATTCTTTTCTGCGAAATAACCTCTGGCTGTCGCCACCACGCAAGCAAGCTGGCCCGGAATATCTTCCAAAGAGCGGTTTCCTTTGAGACTTTCCTGAATAAGGACGCGGGCACGCACCAGATTGCCGGCATGGATGGCAGCATATCCCATCATACGCAATGGGAAAGGTTGTTGGACTTCATCACCGACTGTCTGGAAGATACCCAGCGCCTCCTCCGCATACCTGCCAGATTCTGCATATTGCTCCTGAAGATTGGTAAGAATGGACAAATTCGCCAGGACAATCCCGATAATGATTTTATCTCCGACGGTTCGTGAGGCGTCCAGGCAGCGCTCGAAATTGTTCTGTGCTTCAAGATAATTCCCCTCCAATCTAAACATGGAGGCCAGGGTTTGCAAACCAAAGGCAATTGCCCAATGGTCAGAAATGCGTTGGGCGAGAGCAAGTCCCTCCTTCAGGGTGGCATGAGCAGAAACACGCTCGCCCTGCAGATGATAAACCCGCCCCAGCAGGATAAGGGCTATATCGTGGACTTCAGGGTAGTTGATCTCCCAACTGACTTCCACACTTTCCTTGAGGGCTGCGCTGGCGCCAGGTAAGTCTCCAAGTGCAAGGAGAGTATCTCCCAGGCAATACAAGGCGGGCGCCAGCAAACTCTTCTCATTGATTTTCCTGCATAGCTCCACTCCTTGCGTACCTAGTTTCAGCGCGGCATCCAACTCTCCGCGATGCAGGTGGAGATCTCCAGTACGGAATAGCAATTTTGCCAGCAGTCGTTCTTCAGAGAACCCCTGGGCTTTTTGCAGGAAAACCTTGATCCGATCCAGGCCTTCTATAAAGTGGTTGCGCACAATCCAGAAAAAACTTAGGCTGGCAGCGAGCCGTATGCCGGTCTGCAGGTCAGCCCCCTCTTTGAGTGACCAATCCAGGGCGGAGCGCAGATTGTTGTGCTCACGCTCGCAGCGGTCTGCCCAGGCCACTTGATCGGCATGTTCCAGTTCGATCTCGGCTTGCTCCGCCAGATTGCAATAATAGGCAAGATGACGGTTCCTGAATTCCACCTCTTCACCCGACTGTCTCAATTTCTCGCGGGCAAAGTCATGAATGGTTTCGAGAAAATTAAAACGTGCTTCTTTTTCCAGGCTGTCACTGAATAAAAGGGATTTATCTGTGAGCTGGATCAGGACATCGAGGATTTCATTTGCCCGCAGGCAAGGATCCGATTCAGATCCCTGAATATCTGCCTCGGCACAAACAGCCTCCACCGATTCCAGTGTCCGCCCATCTGAAAAAACCGAAAGACGCCGAAGAAGAATTTGCTCTTTCTCAGAGAGCAGGTTGTAGCTCCATTCAATGGCGCCGCGCAAGGTCTGCCTGGAGGATTGTTCGGTGCGTTTGTTTGGAGCGAGCCAGTCAAACCGCCGGCCGAACTGATTCAGCATAGCTTGGGGAGAGAGGGTTCTGACACGGGCAGCCGCCAACTCAATAGCTAACGGCAGGCCATCCAGCCTGCGGCAGATCTCAAGGACCGCCGCGGTGTTTTCAGGTATAAGCTGAAAATCTGACTGCACTGCCCGGGCACGTTCAACGAATAACCGGATCGCGGCATATCCCATTAGGTCTGCATTGCTTCCTTCCATGTCCTGCGGCAGGGAAAGGGGAGAAACAGCGAATTCATTTTCCCCTGATATATGCAATGCTTCGCGGCTGGTGATCAATATTTTGATGTCGGGCGCTTTGCTCAACAATTGATGGACTTGCGGAGCTGCCTCGATTAATTGCTCGAAATTGTCCAGCACCAGAAGCATATTCTTCTGCCTGACAGCCTGCACCACACGCGTGATGAGCGCGATATCCGGGATGTCATTCACGCCTAGGCCCTGTGCCAGGGCAGAAAGGAATCCACTGGGCTCGCTGACCGGCGCAAGATCAATGAACTGCACACCGTGAGCAAACATGTCTGCTGCTTTGCTTGCCGCCTGGATTGCCAGTCGTGTCTTTCCAACGCCCGGCGGTCCAATCAGCGTAACCAGACGCACATCAAAGCGCGCGAGGATTTTCGTGACCGTAGTGACTTCTTTTTCACGCCCAAGCAATGGGGTGAGACTTAACGGGAGTGGGCTGAGGGAGAACTCAAACGCTGGTAAGGCGGGATCAATTTTCGGTGCGGGAGGAGCGACGATTTGTGCTGATCTGCGAGGCGCCATCGTTCTTTCCTCGCTGGCGGCCAGCCTGAGCAGCCGTTCCGTCCATTTCGGTTCATTCTCCAATCCCAATGCCGGGATAAACCGTGCCATGAGGGTGGCGGAATCTGGCATACGCTCATTCTTCTCGATACGGCTCATGTAGCTGTAGTGATAACCTACTTGCAAAGCCAACTCGCGCTGAGAAAGTTCGGCGCGCTCTCGTAAATAGCGTAATAAATCACCAAAATAGACAAATGTATCGGGAGATACCGCCGTGCCGGAACTTACCATACAAAGATTGTACATCTCTGAGAGGTGGAATGCAATGATCCCACCTCTTTGCGGAGGCCAAAGAGTCAACAGGAAGAGTCAACAAATGACAACTTTGTCAACACGCGGTACCGTATATTGTACCTATCGCACAGACGGACGAAGAGAGATACAAAACCCACTTTACCGGTCCGAAGCACACGTTTACAGGAGAAATGAAAATGAATACCCAACAAAAATATCTGGTACAGAGCTCTTTCGAGAAAGTTGCCCCCATTGCTGAGACCGCGGCTGCACTCTTCTATGGCCGCTTATTCGAGCTTGATCCCTCCCTGCGGGGAATGTTCCCCAGTGATATGACCGAACAGGGCCGCAAGTTGATGCACATGTTGACTCTGGCAGTGCGCGGGCTGGATCGGCCGGATCAGTTGATCCCGGCAGTGGAGATGCTGGGGCGCCGCCACGCCGGGTACGGCGTAAGGCCTGAACATTATGACACTGTCGGCGCCGCTCTGCTCTGGACGCTCGAACAGGGACTTGGCGAGGCTTTCACCCCTGAGGTGAAAGAGGCCTGGGTAGCTGTCTATACCCTGCTCGCGACTACGATGCAGACCGCGGCCGAGTCGGAGCTTGAGGCGGTGGCTTAAAGTAAGGCGGGATGGCATCCCGCCCACCATATCAAATCACACCGGC
>DATGYJ010000573.1:0-2872 GCA_035298105.1 Anaerolineales bacterium
GGAACATGGCCAGGAGGTAGATTTGAAAGATTCTCTTCAGAGGTGTTTTCGGCTTGGAAAATGCGACGATTAACTCAAGCGTCCCGAAGATGATGGCACCGAGGATAGGGGGCAAATGAGTTAATGCATCATCAAGGCTCATGGAGTACCAGATAAACTACTTTCAAGTTCAAAAAGACGTTTCATCACCTGGTCGGAGGGTTGCATGTGCGCAGGCTTAATATGTGCCAGATCCGCCCCTTCCTGTTGTCTTTGTTTCATATATTCATCAAACAAGCCTGGTTTCAGGAGGGAGATTTGAATAGGCTTAACTCCCAGGATTTCGACCAGGCTGCTGAACTCTGAGGAGAGTTTCGATAATTCCAGAGCAAGCTGTTGTGAGTAATCTGCAACTGCAACATTTTCAGCAGGCTTCAGTTCGAGGTAAATATTCAGGATGACATTGTCCCCATTGAATTCTTTGCGTGCAATCCAATCCTGATATTTCACGCTTGTCGCTTCGATCGCCTTCCAAATATCTTTTTCAGTTAATCGCACCAGGTTGCCCAAATCGATCACATCGTCTGCCCGCGAATAAAACCTCATCTGAGGCAGAGTCGATCCGAGCTCTGCGTCAGCCGGTGCAATGACTTCGAAAAGATCGCCAATTCGATAGCGAGTCAGAGCGCCGCCGTGGAAATTGGTCAGCACCAGCTCATAGATTCCCAGTTCTAATTCGTTGTAGAGCAGTGTCCTGGGTATGAAGCTGGGGTCGGCTTTGTTTTTCAAATGCTCGTCGAGCGGGATAAACTCGAGAAATACAATATCGGGAGAGAACACCATACCCTTGCCGTTCCAGCCTTGCATCGCAAGGTTGCCGCCCTCCGTGCATCCAAATCCCTGGAGCGGTTTTTTGCCCCAGTAATATTCAATTTTGTTTCCGTACACGAGTGTATCTGCGCCGCCGGTCATGATGCCTTTTAGTTTCCAGATATCCTTGGGAAGGATGTTCCGTTTGTTGAGTTTGGCGATGATGACCGCTTTGATCAATCTCCATAAAGTGGCAGGATCCATCAGTTCTTTCGAAAATTTCGTTGAGCCAGACTGTTGTTCGAATTGCTCTCCCATTCTTGCCAGCACACTCGCCAGGCCCATAAAGTAATCCATCCCTTCGCGCATTGCGAGTCTGAACCCGAGCGCGATCCGCCTGGCATACTCCATGTTTTCGCCTTGTTCGAGCGGGGGCAGAAACTTCACATCCAATTGCTCCTGCGCCGAGCGGCTGACGAAAGCAGATACATACGGCGGGGGCGCGGTTGCCAGCAGGAATTTGTCATTGCGTTCCAGTCTTACTTCGCCCGAATAAGAGGCCGAAGCCATCAGCATGGCTCCGACAGCTAGATCTCCCAAATGATCGTACATGGCTTTTGTATAGGGTATCCATTTCGGCCCTTTGTTGGATGTGCGCCCCGAGGTCCTGGCCCATACAAAAGGTTTTATCGGCAATACCTCCTCATTTTGTTTATCGAAGTGTTCCTGATAGTCAGAATAGGTGGTCAGCGGCACGTTCTGACGAAACTGCTCAACACTGGTAGGGATCGTATTCCCAAATATTTCTTTGCCGATTTGTGATTTTCCCAGGAGGTCGATCTGCTCGAGCAGCAGGCGTTTCTGCACATCCATGAATTCATCCGGCTTAAGAGTGAAAAATCCGCAATGCTTCGTCCAAAGTTCATCCCTTCTTCCCTCCTCGAGTAGTTTGCGTGAATTCATTTGTATCCTCCCGGATGATGTTTGATGGCTTGGATCACTAAGGGTTCAGGGATCCAGCGATGTTTTGACCTTAATTTTGTGATTTTTATATCCTGAAAGCCAGCCTCGATCAGTAACTCGGACCATTCTTCTTTGGAGCGGACATTTGAGACCGCATCTGCTTCAGCCCAGGCCCTATTGATATCTTCCTTGATCAGGAAATATACAAATGCTGCAATACGCAGAAAAAACTTTACAATGGGTAATTTCCATAGATCTGACCCGCCTACGTCCGCAATAGACAGCATCCCTCCTTGATATAAAATCCGATAAGTTTCTGAAAGTAACAGCTTGACATTCATGTGATGGGTGGCCAGGGCGCAAGTCACCAGATCAAAAGATTCACTTGCGTAAGGGATTTCCATAGCCGACGCACAGACCAGGTCTACTTTATTTTGGAGATTGCCAGCGATGATCTTCTGTCGCGCCCGTATGAGCATGGATCTGGTAATATCCAGGCCATAAACGGGTGTCAGGCTCAATTTTTCGGTTATTACTTTTATTGGAATGACGCCTGTACCGGTGGCGAGGTCCAGTAGTCTGCCTCTCTCGGAGACTGGCGTCATCTGGATCAATCGATTGACAAATCCCGTATAGCTCCAACCCCAGAAGCGGTTGAGCTCCGCGTTGACAACCTCCTCATACCTGGGAGCTAATTCTGTGAATGTTTCGATGATGTGTTCTTTGTCATTCATGTTTTTCTTTGGAAAATGGATTGCTACATTTTACCAAACTGCGCCCACCGACATACTAAGCCACTCGGCTAAACCCGCATTCCGCCAAAGCGATGACGGACTTCACACTTGTCTGACTCTCTTTCCCCTTGCCTGTTATCTGACCCAGCCCAGTCCGATACGCCCGCGTTCACTTTCAATCTTCAGGATTTCCACCTCAATAATATCGCCAACTTTCAGGATAGTGCCGGTTGGGATCTGTGTGCGGTGGAGCAAGCCATCCTGTTTGATACCGATGTCTACAAAAGCGCCGAAATCCACCACGTTTCGCACAGTCCCTTTGAGCTGCATGCCGGTCACGAGGTCCTCCGCCTTGAGTACATCCGAGCGCAGGATCGGCAGGGGAG
>DATGYJ010000574.1:0-5804 GCA_035298105.1 Anaerolineales bacterium
ATATAGTAAGTCACGCCCGCCGTGATTGGGAATTCAAACTGCGATTTTAAGTCGAGCAGAAAATTCAACGCACGGGGAATATCGTTCTCATATGCCACGGGCGCTCCCCACAGCATGAGCAAATTGCAGCCTTTATCGCCAAAGTCCAACCGGTTTAACAGACCGCCATATTTGTTCCGCAATTCAAACACCCTGCTCATGAGAGCATGTAACTGCGGTTCAGACAGATCAGGGAAACGCATGAAGAGATTCACAACCTGCCTGAATTCTCCGCGAACGCCATAGGCGATGACTTCAGCGGGCATAAAGAGGCGTGAGACCTCCAAATCCACAGGCGGGAACATAATTTTGGCAGGAAGAGCTAATTTGGTACGGAACCCGCTAAATCGTTGGAATGGTTCGCAGGGAACTGTCTCAATATCTCCCTGTAAAAGTTTCCGCATGTCCTCGGTCAGCAAAATATCTCCTGCTCGCGCATGATGCTCTGCTTCGGCCGATCCATCGACGGCGCTGCCACGAAAGTAATAGGTTGCTTGATCTCCGGCATTGGAACTCAATATCCCCCATGAAACCGAACCGCATGCCAAACCGATCCTGGCGGAGATAGGGAATTTTCCATAGATCGTTTGACGAGTTGGATTTTCTTCCAGGCGTTTCTGAATCACATAAGCCGAGGTCAGGGCGTGCAAAGCTGTTAACCTTGCATCCGATTCAATCGGATACAACGCCATGACACCATCCCCTGCAAACCCAACGATCTTGCCCCGATAATCAAACACGCTTTCCACTAATGGGTCAAAGACGCTATGCATCAAACCTGCAAGCACCTCGGCACCGTGTTGCCCATGTTGCATGAGTACATCTGTGATAGTAGAAAAGCCCGAAAGATCAAGGAACATCCCAATGGAAGGAAACTCCCCCTGATAGCAACCTGCCTGATAATTCTCGACAATGAGTTCAGGTACGACGCGATGCATATGCAAATTGTAGCATGTATAATGATCTCATGCCAACAGCTTCTTTTGAAATCAGAATCTGTAACTCCTGCGGACTTCGCTATCCGCTGGTGGAGGGACATCCCTTCGGTGTACGGTGTCCTGCCTGCATGGGAGAGACCCGCAGCGCGCTGCGCGTCCGCCGGCAACCCCTGCCCGAGCCCAGATCTTCCCCTTCTCCATCCAAATCCGATCGAATTCTGGAGAGTGCTCGCAGAAAAGGTAGGCTCGCTGCCACCTTGCTCGACAACATCCGCTCAGCGTGGAATGTTGGCTCAATTTTACGTAGCGCGGACGGTTTCGGATTCACGCATGCCTATTTATGCGGTATTACGCCAACTGCCGATCATGAGGCTGTGACAAAGACATCCCTTGGCGCACAGGATTCTGTTTCCTGGTCTTATCACAAGAATGCAGTCACTCTGGCTAAAGGATTGAAAAAAGAGGGCTGGCAGGTTTATGCGCTGGAAGAGGATGTACGTTCTATACCAGTTTCCTCTTTCCCCAGTTTCCAATTCCTGCAGCGCGCAGTCTTGATCGTCGGCAATGAAGTAACCGGCGTAGACCCTGATTTGCTGGACCTGTGCGACCAAATCTTTTATATCCCTATGCTTGGAGAAAAGAAATCCTTCAATGTTGCCATCGCGTTTAGCGTGGCGGCATATGCTTTAGGCGTTCAAGTATTAAATAGAGACGGCGACTCTCCCGGCTAGAGAAGAGTCGCCATAGAAATGGATTCAGTTATTTCCTGGTCACCCGAATCACCTCGTATTCGGTATCGGGGGTCGGTGTGGTATCGAAACGGGCATTGACCGCGTAGAGAGCATCGCCAAAACCAGCAATGGTCGTCGGTACGCGTAATAGTGAACTGGTGATCGTGTCCACAATCGTGCCAGCCGTGTAGTCCGGGTTCAATTGCACCACTGCAATCTTATTCAAGACGTTTTGCACTACATATAAAGTCTTTCCTAGTAATAAAATGCCATCCCCGTTGGGCACAGCATTTGTTCCCAGATCAATTCGTGTCGCAATGCCTGTCGATGGATCCACGTTATAAAGTGCGCCGTCTACGCTGTTGACAATGATCAACGTCTTGCCATTAGGCGTAGCGTCAATGCCATTCGCGTTAAAAGCACCAGGGCTGAACTGGTAATCACCGCCTAAAGGAATCTCTTCGACAGTTAGAGGATCGGGCAACCCACCGTTATTGGCAAGCGGTACCCGATATAGGATGGGTTGGAAGGAATTGGTGAAATACGCTGCATCTTTTGTGACCACTACGTCATTGATGAAACTCGGTAAGGTTGTGAGTTGGATTTCGTCAATGTTTGCACCCGTGTCACCATTATAGATGTAAGCAAAGCCAGTCGGGCCGCCTGCCACAAAGAGCAGACCTGTACGGTTATCATACTTGAGGCCAATCGAACTTCGCCCGGCCTGGGGAGGTACAAGAATTGCACCTTCTCCGGTTCGCAGGTCGCCGCGATACACTGCACCGGTTGGAATAGATCCAACATAAAAAGTGGTCCCGGCGCCACTGGCAATGCCCTCTGGCTGGAAACCGTTCGGTAGTCGGATTGAGTCGGGAAACGTTTGATTGGATTGCGCTCCGATCATTGTGACACTGAGGACGATCAGCATTAAGGTTATCAGAGAGCGTCGCCATGCAGTTTGAGTGACAAACATAGTTTTACTCCTTTCTAATTTCTTGTAACAATTTTAGGCCGAAGTCGGATCAGCAGTGTATAAAGCCCCTGGGGTATGCATTCTATCCTAGTCAAATAATATGAACCTCAAGTGAAAGAGGCTTAAGAACACGCTCATTTGGCTACAGTCAGTTATGAATTTTCAGAGAGAAATGAGCTTTAGGGTAGCCAGGCAATCAAACCGGTAGGAAGTGAAGTCCGCCTCTACCTGAGGGTTGTTATGAGAGCATTTTCAGCAGCGTCAGTTCTTTGATGAGCGGGAGCAAAGAGCTTGGCATGGTATTGTCGCTTATATGGAGCGATGATTTCCCCTATTCAATTTTGTGACCGAACAATCGCCCATGGGAAATTTTATACACGAACATCAAGACACCCTAAATATAGGGCTTGAGCAGTCGTTTTTCAACCCTTACTCTGGCCTAATTCATAATTAAAACAAATTAAAGTCCCCCTGCATTCTCATCTTAAACTCAGAACAATTCATTCCCGATATCGTTTTATAGTATGAAGCTTATTCATGCCGCGCGACGCGCTGAGAACGCTTCCTGTCTACTGCTTCCCGCCAGGATGTTGAAACAAGATCAATAAAGTTTTGGACAGAAAAAACTATTCACTTTTAAACAATTCAGGATTTCCTCACGCGGGAGCAATGGAGGTACGAATGTTCGACCGACCAATCAATCGAAGCCTGTGGACCATTGCCGCAATCATTGTGTGTATTATTTTAGTTGGTGTGGCTGCAGGGGTATTGGCACTCAACCGCCGGGAGCAGGCGGTAACATTGATTAAAGTCCCCGATGATTATGCTACGATCCAGGAGGCAATCAATGCTGCGGAACCGGCCGATATTATTCAAGTTCGAGCCGGAACATATAACGAGAATTTAGTACTCGATAAGGCGGTAACCCTTACGGTAGAAACTTTTGACCAGAATAATCCCGCCAACAACACAACCATTATCAATGGTGGCGCTGGCACGGCGACCATTACCATTCCGGCCAACCTCACACAATTACCCACCATTCGAGGCTTTGTCATTCAAGGTGGCAATAATGGGATACAGGCTTCTTCGCCATTTATCGCCGAATTCAATTTTTTTCATTCATCGGTTATTTCAGTGAATTACCAATGGGGCGCAGGCGGAAGCAACCGCAATAATGTTTATTTCCAATCCACAGATGATGCCATTCACCTGGATAACAGCGACAGGCCTTTATTGATCGAGAATAACCGCATTATGTATGCCGGCGACGATGGGATAGAAGTCAATTTGCAGGACAAACCCTCTCCGCCCGCTCCGGTGGAAATCGATATCTGGAACAATATGATCATTGGAAGTCATGAAGACGGCATCCAATTTGTTGACTTTCCCGGCGATCCACAGGATACGAATCGCCGCTTCCTGATCGTAGGAAACCTGATCGCCAACAGTCAGAAAGCGGGCATCGGTCTGATGCCTAATGCAAACACGGTCGAAGATTTTTCCGGTGCAGATACAGTGGAAGCTATCCGGGTCATCAATAATACGTTTTATGGGAATAACCATGGAATTTCAGGCGGCGATAACCTGGTAGCATTCAATAATATTATCGCCAATTCGGCAGGAAGGGGCGTTTGGAAGGTACAGGGTCAACCGGGTGCGAATGCCGTTGTGGCGTATACCCTATTTTTTAATAACGCGCTCGATGCCGATCAAACCACACTGGGTGTGGGGATCCTGACCGGGCAGGATCCACTCTTTGTAGCAGCCCCAAACCCGGGTCCAGACGGAGCCTGGCAAACAGTTGACGATGATTTCAGCGGGTTATTGCTTCAAGGGAATTCGCCTGCAATCGACAAGGGCGTTGCTCAATATCTGGCTGTCAATGGGGAACCCATCCCGCCCAGCCCACTGACAGGATTTGTGGGTGCGGCTCCTGACCTTGGGTGGAGGGAGTTCGGCAGCCCCATCGTGATCACGCCGACAGCTTCACCTCTACCCTCTCCTACGCTTCCTACACCCGTACCTCCTTCGCCAACATCGACGGTCACTCCCGTCTCGCCCACGGCGACCGTTCCTACTTTGACTTCCCTGCCGACTGTGACAGCGGCACCTCCTTCGCCGACTGTTCCGGTCCCCACTGCCACTTCGACCTCACCGGCACCTCCAACGGTAGCCGTTACACCCACGCCGCAACCGACGATCCTCAACATAACGCCGAATACCGCGCCGGCAAATACCAGTGTAAATTTGACGATAACCGGCTCAGGATTTGTCAATGGTTCAGTGGTGACTTTTGAAGGCGCTCAGGGAACACCCCCGCAAGTGACAAAGGCCCAGGTGGTTAATCCTACGACGATTGTGATCACAGTAAATACCGCGGTGGACGCCTCGTTTGGTACCCAAGTCTGGGATCTACGCGTGACCAATCCAGGTAACTCATCCGGCGTCCTGGCGGATGCATTTACAGTCACTGTGACACCCTAAGGTTATTGAGACGGTAACAGGTCAATGTAGACTCCGTTAAAGGAATTAGAGAGGCGCCTCGAACTGAGAATTCGATCAAAGGCGCCTACCTCGATCTTCAAATGGACAGATAGAAGGAAGCTATGCCTCTCCGCATTCGAAAAACTTTTACACTTTTTCCGGGGGTAAAAGTGAACATGAGCAAAGGTGGAATGAGCATTTCGGTGGGCAGAAAAGGATTTCACCTGAACTTCAGCAAGCGCGGCGTGCGCCAGACGGTTGGACTGCCCGGCTCAGGCATTTCAGAGAGTTCCTATCTCTTCAAGAATAAAGATGAGGATAACAATAAAGATGAAGGTGAGAAAGAGAAGGAGTCAGAAAAAGAGGAACCCTCTTCCGAAGCAGCCGACGAGAAACCAAAGAGGCGGCGTACCAGACGAAACGTCAATGACCGCTCATCCTCTCCATGGGGTTTTTTCCTCTTTGTGTTTATTGCACTTTTTTTCATTTATTTTGGGGCAAGTGCCTTTGGTCTTCTTCCCCCAAACCTTCTCACAAACTTTCTCCAAACTTTAACCCAGTGGGCACAGCAAGTTGGGCTGTGATCCTACAGTCACTTTATCTGACCCCGGTGTAAAACCTTAAAAGTCACCCACC
>DATGYJ010000575.1:0-44724 GCA_035298105.1 Anaerolineales bacterium
GGAGATGGTGATGCCGGGCGATGATGTCAACCTGACGGTGGAGTTGATTGTGCCGGTGGCGTTGGAGCAAGGTTCGAAGTTCGCCATCCGTGAAGGTGGTCTCACCGTCGGTGCTGGCGTCGTTACCAAAATCATTGAATAAGAGAAAGTTGGAAAGTAAGAATGGCCTCCAAGAAGAAAGATGTTCGCCCGGTCATTACACTTCAGTGTAGTGAATGTAAGGAGCGAAATTACACAACCGAGAAGAATCGACGTAACGATCCGAATCGTCTTGAGTTTAGCAAGTTTTGTCCGCGCTGCAGGAAACATACCTTGCACCGCGAAACGAAGTAGGGACAGGGTTCACCCCTGTCCTTAGGCGCAGGCTTTATCCTGCCCTTAATAAAGGCCAGTAGCTCAATTGGTAGAGCACTCGTCTCCAAAACGAGCGGTTGTGGGTTCAAGTCCTGCCTGGCCTGTTGTAAGATCGGCAGCGCCGCTTATTGAGCGGCGTTTTAGCCGTAAGACACATGAAGGAGTACATTGTGGCCGAGAAAGATAGAGGCAAGAAACCTAACTCAATCCAGTTGTTCTTTCGTGAGACTGCTGGTGAACTCCGCAAGGTATCCTGGCCTACCTGGCCAGAGGCGCGTCAGTTAACCCTGTTGGTTCTGGCCGTGATGTTCGTCATGGGCATCATCCTCGGGATTACTGATACTGGTGCTCGGGCCTTGTTGAATTTGGTACTTGGTTTTTAGTAAAAGGAATTTGAGGTTCTAATGTCTGTGCAGGAACCAGAGGAACAGTTTGAACGCGAGTCAATGGAAGAAGATGTAACGGAAGAATCGCAGGATACATCAGATAATTCTCCATTGTCTGGTTCGGATTCATATACAGAAGAAAATGAGTCCGAATCTATTGATGTTCCTGCTGATGAATCACTATCGTCAGCTGACGATTCTGAGGCGGCGGATAAATTGGAGGAATCAGGCGTCCCTCTAATCAAGAGCATGCCTCTGTCCTCGTCAGATGAGCTGCCTCCTCCCGAACCTACTGAAGGGCCGGCCTGGTATGTGATCCATTGTTATTCAGGTTATGAGAATAAAGTCCGTCATAATCTTGAACAGCGCATCGAGACCATGGGCATGAAAGACAAGATCTTCGATGTTGTCATCCCCACGCAGGAAGAAATCGAAGTCAAGGATGGCAAGCGCCGCACGGTGGAACGACACATTTTCCCGGGTTACGTACTCGTGAATATGCAGTTGACAGAAGAATCCTGGTATGTGGTTCGCAATACTCCGGGTGTGACCGGTTTCGTCGGGATGGGAAATAACCCCACGCCGCTACGCCCTGAGGAGGTTGCGCAGATCGTCAAGCGCATGGAAGCTGAAGCGCCAACGGTCAAAGTCACATTCAAAGTGGGTGAGCGCGTCCGAATTATCGACGGGCCATTCAACGACTTCCGGGGTGTTGTTTCGGAGATCGATATGGAGCGCACGAAGGTACGGGTGATGGTCTCGTTCTTCGGGCGTGAAACACCTGTTGAGTTGGATTTCTTACAGGTAGAGAAAGCATAAATTAAACGGTAACAGGCTGCGGCTTGGAGCCAAGCGAAAATCCAAACCCGCAACTTGATACAGTGGGAGGGCGTCCCCTAAATCGCCCGCTAAAACCACAAAGGAGTAAAAATGGCAAAGAAGTTCAAGGCAATCGTTCGTCTCCAGCTTGAAGCTGGAAAAGCCAACCCGGCGCCTCCGGTAGGTCCGGCGTTGGCCGGTCATGGTATCAATATCATGGCTTTCTGCAAGGAATATAATGCCCGCACCTCGAATCGTCCGGGCGAAGTGATTCCGGCAGAGATCACCGTATTCACCGATGGTTCATTCACATTTGTGCTAAAGACCTCTCCTGCGGCTGTACTGCTGCGCAAAGCTGCGAAAGTGGAGAAGGGTTCCGGTGTACCGAACAAGGAAAAAGTCGGTAAAGTGACACGCGCCCAGGTAAAAGAGATCGCGGAAACCAAGATGAAAGATCTAAACGCGATTGATCTTGAAGGCGCGATGAAACAGATCGAAGGGACTGCCCGTTCGATGGGCATTACCATCATTGATTAAACTGTGGGAGTGGCGCTTTCTGGCGCCACGCCTGTACCACGGAGGATAAAATGGCTAAACACGGAAAGAAATATAATGCCGCTCTGGCTAAGGTGGATCTGAACAAGGAATATTCCCCACGCGATGCAGTTGCGCTCGCCAAGAGTATCAGCTTTACCAAATTTGATTCAACAGTAGAAGTCCATCTGCGCACAGCGCTCGACCCACGTCAAGCGGATCAGCAAGTGCGTGATGTGGTTGTCTTGCCGCATGGTTTGGGCAAGACAGTGCGCGTCCTGGTCTTTGCGCAGGGTGAAGGCGCGGCGGCAGCACGTTCTGCTGGCGCTGACCTGGTTGCTGATGACGATGAAACCTTGAAGAAGATCGAAGGCGGCATGTTGGATTTTGATGTGGCGATCGCCACGCCCGATGCAATGGGTCGAGTCGGTCGTCTGGGACGTATCCTGGGTCCACGCGGTCTGATGCCGAACCCAAAGGCGGGTACCGTCGTCAGTGCTGCTGATCTACCTCGGGCAATCAGAGAGGCCAAAGCAGGTCGTGTCGAGTTCCGCCTGGATAAGACAGCCAATATTCATGTCGCGGTTGGCAAAGTCTCGTTCAATGCGAATCAGCTGTATGAGAACTTCGCGGCTTTGATGGATGCGGTCCATAAAGCGCGCCCGGCGGGTGCGAAAGGCGAATATATTAAGCGCATCACGCTGACGACGACGATGGGTCCCGGGATCAAAGTGAATGCCGGCGACACTTACAAATTTGAAGGAATGGAGTGACGGCTCCCCACGCCTACAGGCGGGGGCTTCCACGGTCTTGCACCGATGCTTTGCCGCCCCAGAGCAACTGGAGGAGTTCTCTCTCAGGTACGTTGAATGTTTTACGGGGTGGACTTCCCACCCCAACCAGCTACACTCAGTTGTTAAAGAGCCGCTGTGGACTTGCGCTGAGTCTTTTCAACTGCTGTCGCTTCGTTCGTCCACTCGTTTTCTGGGATTATAGCACGGAGATTCTAAAGAAGGTCTACTGTACACGTGCGGCGCCACGGCGTATTCCCACCTCTCAAACATTGAGCGTTACGGCGTTGTTTGGTAAAATACTTGCTATAAACTATCGATAAGCCACTTCGCCAATGAAGGCGGGTGTCCCTGGTCTCGATACAGCGGAGAAACACCGCTTACTCGACCACCGGGACTTAATTTCCTGCTCAGGTGGAGACAAAAGCAAACTACGGCAACGCCGTGTCCCTCCTTGGGGTCTGCTAAAAGTCTTTGCCTGTAAGAGTGGCAAAGACTTTTTTATTGAAAGGAGGTGAGTAACCTTTGGCAATTACAAAAGAACGCAAAGAGGAAGTGCTGTCTCAGTATTCAGACTGGATGAAGCGTAGTCAGGCTGTGATCCTTGTGGAATATACGGGTGTGAAGATGAAGGCTCTGGATAATATCCGGGCCAAGATCCGTGAAGCCGGTGGTGAATTCCATATCGTGAAGAATACACTGGCACGTCGCGCGTTTGCAGATAACGGAATGCAATTCCCGAGCGATTATCTGGTCAAGAGCACCGCGATCTCTTTTGCCTTCACTGATCCAGCCTCGACCGCAAAAGCCCTGACCGATGCCACAAAAGGCATGGAATTCATCAAGGTGAAGGGCGGATTCATGAGCGGTCAAACGCTCAACGCGGCTCAGGTCAAGGCATTGGCTGAGATGCCGCCGCTGCCAGTCGTCCGTGCTCAATTGTTGGGTGTGCTGCAAGCTCCGGCTAGCAAGCTCGTCCGTACAATTGCTGAACCCGCACGCGGTTTGGCTGCTGTTTTCAAAGCTTTCTCAGAGAAAGCAACCGCCGCGTAGTCGGTTGGGTTATTACGCATGTATATAAAATTCTGTTCCTAAGTAAGGAGTATTAAACAATGGCTGAGAAGCTTGATAAACTCGTGGAAGAGCTTTCCACGCTTTCCGTCCTCGAGGCGGCTGAATTAGTAAAATTGTTGGAAGGCAAGTGGGGTGTTTCTGCTGCTGCTCCTGTTGCGATGGCTGCCATGCCTGGTGCAGGCGCTGCTGCTGCCGAACCGGCCGAAGAGAAGACTGAGTTCGATGTGGTGATCAAGGATCCTGGGGCCAAGAAGATTGACGTTATCAAGGTCATCCGTCAATTGACCAGCCTTGGCCTTGGCGAGGCCAAAACATTGGCTGAAACCGCCGGTGGCAAGGTCCTGACCGGTGTTGGCAAGGATGCTGCTACAGAAGCCAAGAAGAAGTTGGAAGAAGCTGGCGCGGCTGTAGAACTCGCCTAAATAGCTCTTTAAAGGCAAAAAGACGGCTCTTTCGGGCCGTCTTTTTTGTTAGGGAGGGGGCAGTACTAATTTCTCATGAAAACCGGTTGACTCGAAAGGGGAAAATTCCTATAATGGGCGCATCTGGTCTGACCACCATACCACGAGAAACCTATGAAAATACAAAAAATCTCCCACAAAACTCTGGCAGAAACTGCGGCCGGTAAACTGGCCGCTTCTTTGTTGGATGGCAATATGGCGCAAGGGGCACAGCTTCCCCCCGAGCGCGAATTGATGAATCAGTTA
The DNA here is from genome assembly GCA_035298105.1 of Anaerolineales bacterium. Classification (GTDB taxonomy): domain Bacteria; phylum Chloroflexota; class Anaerolineae; order Anaerolineales; family Villigracilaceae; genus Defluviilinea. Next base: position 4,666 of record DATGYJ010000575.1, read on the forward strand.
GGGATTAGCCGTGCTACCCTCCGTGAGGCGCTAAAAACCCTGGAGGAAAACCACTTGATCGAGTCCAGGCCGCATGTCGGCTGGTTTGCACGTAAGATCGACGAGTCGAACATTACCCAGGCGAAGGAACTGGCAAGTAGTGAGATAAAAATCCAGGTGGGAACTCTCGCCAAGAATGAGCCTCTCACTGGACCACGCCGCATACCGGTATCGCCTGAAAAGCCCATTCACATCCCTAATCTCCAAAAGGATCGTCTGGGCACGTTTGAATTCATCTCGTGGTGGGAGCGCGAGAAGGTTCGGAAGGCAAAAGTGCTCGTGATAGGGGCGGGTGCACTTGGGAACGAGGTGATCAAAAATCTGGCTTTAATGGGCGTGGGGAATATCTTTATCATTGATTTCGATAAGATTGAAGCCGCCAATCTCAGCCGTTCTGTATTGTTCCGTGAGTCTGATAATAACCGCAGCAAAGCCGAAGTAGTTGCCGCACGGGCGAAATCGATTAATCCGGAAGTCCATATTCAATATCTCAATGCCGATGTCACCACCGATCTTGGTCTGGGAATTATTCGCCGGATGGACGCCATCATCGGCTGCCTGGATAATCGTGAAGCCCGCCTGGCTGTCAATCGCTTTTGCTATTGGATGAACAAGCCCTGGGTAGATGGCGCCATTCAGGAACTACTTGGTCTGATGCGCGTATTCAAACCGGGTGAAGGCGCTTGTTATGAATGCACACTTACTGAACAGGCGCTGCGCGATCTTTCACTGCGTTATTCCTGTCAATTGCTGGCGAGGCAAAATGTTTTGTTGGGAAAAGTTCCTACCACCCCAACGATTGCCTCGATTATTGGCGGCATGCAATCACAGGAAGCGCTGAAGCTGATTCACGATATGCCGGTTGAACCCGGCAAGGTTGTGCATTTCAATGGCTTAACCAACGAGATGCACACCACTGCTTATGTGCCACGCGAAGAATGTGAGAGTCACTGGGCGTATGGAGAAATCACCGAATTGCCCGCGCGGGCTGAAAGAACCACGCTTCAGGATCTGCTCCGGATTGCCCGTTCCGATCTTGGGGAACAGGCCGTTATCGAGCTCGATCAGGAATTGGTCACCTCGCTGGAGTGTGCAACTTGTCACACTGTTGAACAGGTCTTGCGACCCATGAGTCAGATCACGTTCGAAGCGGGTCATTGCCCCACCTGTGGAGTACTTCGGGACGCCCAGTTCACGCATGTGATTACGGGAGACGAGAACTTCCTGCATCGTACATTGAGCAGCGTTGGTGTACCTCCGTTGCACATTTTGCGCGCGCAAAATGGATTGGAATATCGTTTTTATGAATTAACAGGCGATTTACCTGAGGCTTTGCATTTCCGCCATTTTGAGCGGAACGGGTCAGAAACCCTTCAGATCGGCGAACGCATTCGCTTGAAGAGTGAAGTGCATTTAGCGGATTCAGTTTCGGCTCCGGTTCCTTCTGTTCATGGTCACATCCGCATCAAGGAAGACCTTCCTAAAAATCCGGCTCAGGTAAAGTCAGCCGCTGGAAAAATCAAATTCAAACAAGGTAAAAAAGAGACCGCTAAATCAAACAAAATTTCAGAACCCGCTTCCATGCGCATTCGCTATCAGAGCCTGGAACGATCACATCGGATCATTTCAAAGCTGGACCGTGGTCGTGTCAAAGTTTGCAAAATATAGGTACATAAATCATGGCAATGCGTACTGCAACAATGGATTCAATGGGCCCGATGGATAGTTCGCCAACTGTGCGAGAGTCAGATAGCCTATTTCGCAAGCTGGTCCTGCTTCTGTTACTGATCAGCGCGGCGGTATTGTGGGTGGTTGTCTGGTATCAATACGAAACGATTTTTCCTCTCCTGCTCTCCACATTCTTTGCTGATGTAAGTCTGGGATTGGTTGCCGGATTCGGATCCAGGTTTATTTTGCGCAATCGAGAGCCGGTGATCCGTTATCTTGTTGCAATCCTGATCGCTGTGACCGGGATGGTCATGATCGGTTTTCTTACTCATTCGGTGCTTGGGATTGGCCCTTTCCGGCTTGAGCAAAAGTTTGCAGAGCAGATTCGAGCGATCAGATTCAATCCCAATCTGGGGCATGAGATTAATTCCTTACATATTGGATCGCGCGTGTTATTTGATTTCAGCAAAATGGATTGGGCAGACCCAGTCCACCTTGCAATTAGTTTGGCGATCGCTGTACTGTCCCTGCAAGCCTGGCCGCATACTACTCCTGCTTCAGAACCCGTCGAGCTTACGCCTCTGCCTGTGACACCTCCACCTGCGACGCGCTCCCGTCGAGGCAGAAGAAGTACTTCGTCGGCAAATGGACGAGCGCGCGTTCAACGACCCGCAAGCAGCTCTGCCCGCCAGAGATCGAGTGCCCAGAACGCGCAGCCTCAGCCAAGAGTGCGCTCCAATAATGGCACGCGCGCTACGGTGCGGGGTGGAGTGAAGAAAGTAAAGGAGCCCACCGTCCGACCAAAGAAGAAACGACTCTTCCATCGTAGACCCAAAATTCAACTTGCTTTGGTCGAAGAACATCGCTGCCCATATTGCCTCGATGCCGTCAGCCGGAATGATCCACGCGGAGTCAAAGAATGCGAAGTTTGTCACACATTACATCATGCAGATTGTTGGGCGATTACCGGCATGTGCCAGGTCCCGCACCTAAATACTTAATGGGAGGGTTCAATTATGCCTGATCTTAATATCACTTTTGTCCTGCCAAGCGGCGGTGCTCGAACCGCTGAAGTACCCGACGATGTCGCGGTTCGAGATTTGATGACCGAATTGATTTCGATGCTCAAACTTCCAACCATTGGTCCTGATGGACGTCCGATGGCCTACCGTATGGATAGTAAAGCGCTGGGTCGTGAATTGAAAGAAGATGAAACTCTGGCCGAAGCGAGCATCCCGGATAACGACCGATTGATGTTGACGGCTGACATTACAGCTGGCAGTGGAATGTCCGTCGCAGAAACCCCTCGGATGCGACGCTTGCGCGGCGATTATGAGCTGATGACAGAACTTGCCTCACGTAGCGACTTGATCTCTTTCAAAGCTTCCTCCACGAACCCAAATCTGCCGCCTGAGCGCTATATCGTTTCATTCAAGTGTAAAAGCATCATTGCTGTAGATCGTCAGGGCAACCCAAAGTTTGGCGAGCATCATCAGGTTGAGATCTATTTACATAACCAGTATCCACAACGCTGGCCGGGTATGAAATGGCTGACGCCGATCTGGCATCCCAACATCAATCATTTGAACGGCAGCGTCTGTATCGATGCAGCCTGGTGGGCAGCCAGCCGGTCTTTGGATCGACTCGTTGTGATGTTGGGTGAGATGCTTCAATATAAGAACTATCATGATGATCCCACTAAGCCCCCCTTTCCCTGGGATGCAGAAGCCGCCCGCTGGTCACGTGAATATCGCAAGACCCATCCAAATGTTTTCCCAGTTGACCATCGTGAGCTGTTGAGACCGGAACGCGTAAAACTCGCCAGTCCCACCGATTCCGGTAAGAGTAAGCCAAAAGCGCAAGTGAAGCTGAAGCCTGAAACACCCTCGAAGAAGAAACCCAAGATTCATTTGCGATAACCGACGCGCATTGCATATGCAAAAGCGGAATGTTCTTTACCCATGTGGCGCCCGGTAGTTGAGACGTTTGAGTCGAAACCAGGGCCTCACACCTACTCTCAGAAAGGAGTCAAAAATGGCAGATATTCCCGTTACGATTGTGCTTCCCTCCGGAGGTAGCCGCAATGCTGAAGTACCGGCTGAGGTACCAGTGAAAGAGTTGCTCCCTGAACTGACAACTTCACTTGAACTTCCGGTCACCGGTCCTGATGGACGCCCGATGTCTTATCGTTTGGACAGCAAAGCTCTGGGTCGTGAACTAAAAGAAGAAGAGACCCTCTCGCAAGCCGGGATCCCTGAAGGCGATCGCCTGATGATGACCGCAGACGTCACTGCGGGGTAGCACTCAACACACGGGCCGCCTCAGGCAACTGAGGTGGCCCGCGTGCGCAATTATTTTTAGCGTAATCAAGAAGAGAATTTTTATGCCTGGATTCAAAATTCGCATTGCACCTGCGGAAACGACTCAACCTGAAACTGCCCCTCATCCGAAGGAGCTGGCTCAACGCTGGGATTCGCCATATGACAATCGTGGGCTTCAGCCGAATGTATCCGTCTTTGTGACGCGGCCGGCTTATATCCGTATTTGTGTCCACGCCTGCAGTGCTGAAGTGGAGGTGGGTGGCGCCCTGATCGGCCAGTGGTGCCTCGATGAGCAGACAGGCGAAGAATTTATCGTTGTCAAACATGTTCTTCCCGCACGTCATACCAGGCAGGGCAGCGTTTATTTGACCTTTACACAGGACACAATTGTTGACCTTCACGACCAGATCGACAAACGTTTTGAGGGTGAAAAGATCGTTGGATGGTTCCATACCCACCCGCGTATGGGTGTCTTCCTTTCTCATTACGATACCTTTCTCCATCACAACTTTTTTCCTGAACCTTGGCAGGTAGCCTTGGTAGTGGAGCCGTTTTCATCGGTGGCCGGATTCTTTATTCGTCAAACAGATGGCACTTTTGACCCCACTCGTTATTTTGGTTTTTATGAAATCGATGGAGCCAACGGGCATAGTGTTGTCCGCTGGCAAAATTTACAAAAAGTTGAAGTCGAATCTCAAGGAGGTCCCTACCATGAATAGACGTATGCGTACCTACTACTATGCCTTACTGGGAGCAATTGGCGGATTGGTTGGCTGGCAAGTCAGTGATTTGCTCGGTCTCTCGATTGTTTCAAACCTTTACCTGAGCGAAGCTCTCGTGGGCGCGCTGATCGGACTCAGCGTTGGCTTGTTTATCGGTCTGACCGAGGGCGCATTGACACGCAATCCTGTCCAAGCACTTCGCTCAGGCATATTCAGCGGCTTATTAGGACTGGCTGCCGGCGCGATTGGCTTGCCTTTGAGCGAGTTCTTATTCCAATCGGTTGGCGCAGGTGTAATTGGCCGTGCATTGGGCTGGGGAGTGTTCGGTCTGCTCATCGGGTTAGCCGAAGGCATGGTTGGAAGAACACAAGCCTGGAAAGGGATGTTGGGCGGGTTTATCGGCGGTGCGCTGGGTGGGGTGCTGCTCGAATCTGTACACAATTGGTTGAAAGATCCACTAACTGGGAAAGCAGCCGGACTTGTTCTGCTGGGCGCTTCGGTCGGGGCATTCATTTCGCTGATCGCGGTTCTGCTCTCGCGTGCCTGGCTGGAGGTCAAATCGGGCAAACTCAAAGGCACTGAATTTATGCTCGACAAATTCATGAACAAGGGTTTTCCTTCGATTGCAATCGGAAGCTCACCGTTGAAATCCGAGATTGTGCTGCCCGATCCTGACATCGCTCCTCAGCATGCCATGCTGAGTGGAGATGGTATGTCCTTCAATTTGAAGGATATGAGTCTCTCGGGAACGTTCATTAACAATCGCAAAGTCGAACGCGTGCAATTGGCAAACGGCCAAAAGATTCGTATGGGGAATACCGAAATGGTTTACCACGAAAGGAGATAACTGTGCGCAAATCAAACTATATAATCACTGCTCTCCTGCTTCTCGCACTCAGTGCCTGGCCATTCTTAACAGTCTCCGCACAGGGAGAAGCGCCGCAGATTCGCATTACGCAGGTTGATAATTCAAAATTTCCAAATGTCACTGTCTATGTTTCGGTAACGAACGCGGTTGGTGAGCCTGTCGGCATTGATCCTTCTACGATTCAGATCTCTGAGAACGGTCAGCCGATGCAGATGGTGGATGTTAAAGGCGGCGGAGAAGCAGTGGGGGAGCAACCTATCCCCGTAACAACCATGCTGGTGGTGGATATCTCGGGCAGTATGGATAAGAATAACAAGCTCGCGGCGGCTAAAGAAGCAGCTAAGAGTTATGTCAATCAAATGCGCTCTGGTGACCAGGCCGGGTTGATTGCTTACGATACCCAGGTCTATAACATCCAACCGGTCACAACAGATAAAACGGCTCTCACCAATGCGATCGATGGACTGAAAACAGGCAGCGATACTGCCATGTACAATGCTTTGGTTGAGGCCGAAAAATCTCTGGAAGGTGCTTCTGGACGTAAAGCGATCATCGTCCTCACCGATGGGCTTGATAACAAAAGTCAAAGTACGCCTGAGGATGTCATCAATGGGATTGGACAAAGCGGATTGACGATCTCTGCGATTGGCTTTGGCGATGTGGGTACCGTTGGGCAAGCAGGTCTCAACGAAGCTGGTTTGAAATCATTGGCTGAAAAGGCTGGTGGTATTTATGGCTTCGCCACGGATTCGGAAGCGCTCAAGGGCCTTTATCAGCAGCAAAGCCGGGTGCTTCAGAGTGAATATCAGATCACTTATGTATCACCTTCCACTCTCAGGGATGGCATTAACCGTAATCTCACCGTTTCTTTGGTAGGGGCCGCCACGACTTCTGTCGAAGGAAAATATAATCCCGGCGGCGTTCTGCCGGAAGTCTCAAGCAGATCATGGACCATGTTTGCGGTGATTTTATTGGGATTGGTGGTCCTGCTGTTCGTGCCAATGCTGTTTAGCTTTGCCAGGCGGTCATTTAATAGCATTCCCAGGGGAAAACCGGGTGGCAGTCGCGCGTTAGGTAAGTCACCTCAGACCGCTGCAAGAGGACGGATCAAAATCAAATAAATGAGAAGACGGCTCGCATACGGCGAGCCGTCTTCTCATTGACCTGGTTCAACGATTCACTTGCCCGCCCCCGGACCTGTTGCCGATAAAATGAAGCCATCATGCCATTCAGGGTCATCCGTTAAAAAGGATCGAAATTTCATATATTGCTCATGTTGTTGAGTACTATCCGCGTTCGCCATATAGGTTTCTTTATCTTTGAAGATCGCCACCAAATAAAATTCATCGGGATCTTTCTCCATTTGAAAATGGTAATCTGCTACCCAACCGGAAATGACGGCCTCGCCGAAACTATCCATCGTTTTGACAAATTCATCTTTTACGCCAGGTTTAATACGGAAGCGCGCAATAGTTCCATACATAAGAGCCTCCTCTTTGAACAAATTCCAGCTTTGGAGTCGGACAGCTTGCCGTCTTGGACGGCACACTCCTTCCGGATTCCTTGTAGTCCAAAATCGTGATTCACTGGAATTATATCGTGCTGAGGTTTTTATTCACATGAATCAAAAAAGACGACCTTATGAGGCCGTCTCTCAATGATCAAATTCTTATTATGCCGCCAGCAGTTTATCCATTCTGCGGATGACAATCACGACTTTGCCTTTGATCTCAAGCGGCTCGCTCTTCTTGATAAAGATCGGTTTCATGGTCGGGTTGGCAGGCTGCAGGCGATAGCGATCCTTTTCCTTGAAGAAATACTTCAGAGTAGCTTCGTTATCACGCGGTAGCCAGACAGCGACCATTTCCCCATTGCGGGCATCCGTAGCCGGCTTGAGCACAACGATATCTCCGTCGTTGATCATCGCATCAATCATTGACTCTCCCTTTACTTCGAGAGCATACAAGCCGTCGCCTTTTTCCTTCGAAGGAAGCAGACTGCGCGCGATGTCTACCGCGTTGGCTTCATTCTCAGTCATATAACTGATATTCGGATCCAGCTCAGGGAGGGGGAGACCGGCAGCAATGGGACCGAGAATTGGGATGCGAAGTGTATCAGCTGATCCATTGACACCCGCGAGACGCACGCCGCGTGAGATTTTGCGGTCGCGCTCAATCAGGCCCCGCTTCTCAAGTTGATCAAGATAATAATTCACAACAGAAGTGGATGAGATGCCGGTTTTCTCGCCGATCTCACGAATGGAAGGAGGATACTTATTCGCGTGCTGGTATTGCTGAAGAAACTCCAGGATCTTCTGGTGACGTTCTCCGAGACCTTTGCTTTTACGAACCATCATCATAGCTACCTCCTGAGCAATATTCGCTCATTTGTGCTATGAATGATAACCGAACGTCTGTTCTGTGTCAAGCGTTACGAGATCGAGTTTTAGAGATTTTCAAAGCCAGGGGAAGAGCTGAAAGAAGAAAACTTCACAACGCCGCTGTTGTTCATGGTCAAACGCACCCCATATGGTCTTGAATATGTATTCTGGTGATCTGTCCACAAGTGGCTCGAAAAAGGTACCCCCACATATGGGGGCATAAAACGGCGTATAACCGTCGTTACTTTGAAAATATGAACTCGCTCTGAATTCGCTCTTCCTTTACTCTAAACTCGCTTTGAACCTCTTGCCAAAATACCCCCCAAATATGGCCGGCATGTACAGATATGCAGAAGGATTTCAAAGCCGCCTTAGGGAAAGCCCGCAGATCGAATTTCCTTCTTACACCCAGGTACGGCGGCGCATCCAGATGTACATACCAATGGGCAGCAGGATAGTAATGACTAATACCACATAGAAAACAGGGTTCGTTGTCCACTGATTCAATGTTCCCGGCGGCTCGAAAAAATTCATTCCAAAAAAGCCCGTTACAAAAGTAAGCGGCATAAATAGAGTCGTAATGATCGTAAGTGTTTTCATGACTTCATTCATCCGATTGTTGATGACAGACAAGTATGTATCCAACGCACCGCCTACCAGGTCCCGCAGACTTTCATTGATATCGTGCAAACGGACAAGATGATCATAGATATCCCGGAAGAAGATCCGATCTTTCGGATCGATCACTTCATAATCGTCGCGGGCAAGTTTGTTCAGAACTTCGCGCTGGGGGAGAATGATCCGCCTCATCGCCACTAAAACGCGTTTTAGCGCAAACAGCCTCTCAAGAGTCCGTGGAGAAGGGCGGTCAAAAATCTGGTCTTCGATCTGGTCAATAGCGGTGTCAATTTTTTCGACGGCGGGCATGTAGCCGGCTACGAGATTATCAGTGATTTTGTAGAGCAGATGATCAGCTCCCTCTTGAACATTACGTGGATCGCGGTCACAAGCGGCCCAGGTCTCATCCACTGCCGGAACGCCATAATCGTGATGGGTAACAATATAATTTTTCCCCAGGAAAATATCCAACTCATCTATTTGGGTTTCCCATAAATCACCGTTCTCGCGTGCACTCATATAATTCAGAACAATATAAAGATAATTTCCCCAATCATCAAGTTTAGGAATGTGAGTTTCCTGCAAAGCATCATCGATGGCCAGGGGGTGAAATTTGAAGCCCTCCAAGATAGGGAGGGAAGTTTCGGGAGGTTCACTGACAAAATCCACCCACAACAGTCCCTCCTGGCTTTCTAGAAGTTTCGGAAAATCGGCAGGGGGAATATCTTTGCGGATAGATTCTCCAGGAACATAATAAAGTGAACGGATCATAACGACCTCAATAGAGGGATATTTGCTTCCAACTTGTTTTTCTTTATAAATCCTTCAAGAAATTTGAACTATCTGGAATTATGATTAATTAAATTGAAATAAATCTTGACAAAATGAAGATTCTGCTTATAATATTTTTAGAAAATAACAAACTCATTCAAAATAAATACTGCGATGCGGTAAGGTTGAAATTTTTCTGATTATAAGCCTTATCGCAGTTGAGCAATCAATTTTTAGGAGACCCTTCATGTACGCTGCACCAACCCATTGTCCAGTTTGTCATTCGGAATTGACGGTGACCCGTTTACATTGTCCTTCCTGTGACACTTCCATTGAAGGACAGTTTACCGGCGGCCCATTCTCTCAGTTGACCGCGGAACACCTGGATTTTATCGTGACTTTTGTCCGCTGCGAGGGAAAGATCAATCGTATGGAACAGGAAGTCGGTCTTTCTTATCCGACCATTCGAAACCGTTTACACGAGGTCATTCGGGCCCTCGGTTTTGAACCCGGCAAAGAGGAAGTGGTTGAGATCAGTGCTGAGCGGCGAAGCTCTGTACTCGAAGATTTGGAAGCGGGAAAGATCTCAGCCGACGAAGCCATGCGCTTATTGCGCGGTGAAGAGGAGTAGCCTATGTCCAGGATTATTTCTGCTGGAAAGTCTCCAAGAATTAAAATTGAGGCGATTGATGGTGACCTCAGTGTAGTGGGATGGGATGGCGAAGATATCCTCGTCAAAGCAGATGAGGATGAATTGAGCCTGCAACAGAATGGCGAGGAGGTTCTGCTTTCCTGTACGGATGATGTTTCTCTGCGCATTCCCAAAGATGCCTCACTTTCCATTCAAAGGATTGGAGGCGACGCAGCACTACGGGGGGTGATGGGAAACATTGAGATCAAGCAGATCGACAACGATCTTTCCATTCGCGAAGCAGGCTTTGTAACGATTGATACGATCCGATCAGACTTCAGTCTGCGCGGTGCCAAAGGAAACCTCTATGTAAAGAATGTCGGCGGGGATGTCTCGGTTCGAGATGTGCAGGGAAACATATCCCTTGATTCCGTAGCCGACGATCTCGCATTACGCGGCGTGCGCGGGGATATCAAGGTCAACGTTGGAGAGGATGTGGTGGTTTACCTCGAGCCAAAAGCCGATGGCGAATATTCTATTATTGCGGGTGATGATATTTTGCTGGTCCTGCCTACCCATGCGAACGCTACTCTTAACTTACATGCCGATCAAATTGATATAGCCTGGCCCGGTATCGAAAATGATAAAGATGTTATTGAACGGGGTCTTACTCTGGGCGATGGTTCTGCGAAGATTACGCTCAATGCCGGTGGCGATATCCGTGTGACCAATGATGTGAATGCGGGCAACTCGGCGGAAGAATTTGGAAACTTCGCCGGGATGAATTTTGATTGGTCTGGCTTCGGTGAACGGATTTCACGTCAGGTGGAACGGGCAACTGGACAAGCTGCCAGACGCGCAGAAGAGGCTGCTCGCCGCGTGGAGCGACATGCGGAACGCCAGGCTCGTCGCTGGAAGGGCAATGTGAAAATGGGGCATTGGAATTGGGATTTCGGCCCGAAAGGCGTTCCTACCCCTCCTTCTCCGGCATCTGAGCCTGTAGCCGAAGAGGAGCGCATGGCCGTTTTGAAGATGCTGGCTGAGAAGAAGATCACCGCTGAACAAGCCGAACAATTGCTCAGCGCTTTGGAAGGAGGCAAGTAATGTCTTCTGAAGAACGCAAGAAAATCTTGCAGATGGTGGAGGAAGGGAAGATCTCTGCCGAGCAAGCTGCTACCTTGATGCGTGCCCTCGAAGATGACGCCGCCGAGGCTGAGATCCAGGTTCTTAACTCAGGAACAAGCTCCAGTGAGGAAAGAACCGATCCACGCGAATTTGAAGAAGTCAAGGCACGGGCACGTCGCTTTGCTATGGTCCCTCTCTGGATTGGCGTCATTATCGCAGTGTTGAGTGCCTGGGGCATTTATGCGGTTCAGCAAAGTGCAGGGGTAAACTTTTGGTTCTTTTGTTTATTGGTTCCCTTATTATTCGGTGTTTTATTGATTACTCTTGGCGCGGGCGGCCAGAGTTCGAAATGGTTATATGTGAATGTGGATCGAAGAAACACACAGGATTGGCCCCGGAATATCACCTTGGGATTTCCTTTGCCTTTGGGATTGACGGCCTGGTTCCTGCGTAATTTCGGACACAATATACACGGCATGCAAAACACAAATGTGGATGAGATCATCCAAATCCTGGACGCAACAGGGAAATCTGATGCACCTCTCATCATCAATGCCAACGACAATGAAGATGGCGAACAAGTACAAGTCTACATCGGGTAAGGAGGTGTGAGATGGCTAGCTCTGAAGAAAGAATGAAAATCTTGAAAATGATTGAGGAAGGAAAACTTAGCGTGGAAGAAGGTACCAAATTACTCGCAGCTCTCAGCGAGAAAAGAGTACCAACTCCGCCGCGTCCGCTGGGGATGCCTGGAGGACCGCGCTGGTTACGTATCCGTGTGACGGATGTGCATACGGGACGTTCGAAGGCCTCAGTACAAATCCCGCTTGCGTTAGTAGATGCAGGCATGAAAATTGGTGCACATTTTGCCCCCGAGGTCGAAGGGGTAGATATGTCGAACGTGATTGAAGCATTACGCTCGGGCGTCACGGGCAAGATCATTGACGTGACCGATGAAGAGGACGGGGAGCACGTAGAGATTTATGTGGAGTAAGTGCCAAGCAGCCGAACTTACATAAATTGACCGCGTGTAAGCAAGTCAAACAATCCCGCCTTGCGCGGGATTGTTTGACTCCTGGGGATGTGTTATGCTGCCGGAACGCTATCTAAACTTTAGAGGAATGTGATGCAAAATACAAATCGCCCAACGGGAATGTTCGGTTTCACAATTGTCTGGCTTGGCCAAATGGTTTCTGTCCTGGCTACCAATATGAGCGCGTTTGCGCTGACGATCTGGGTCTTTGAAAAGACAAGGAGCGCCACCGCGCTTGGTTTGATGCAAGTATTCTTCATCACGCCGCTGTTGATCATCACGCCGTTTGCAGGTGTATTGGTCGACAGGCACAATCGCAAACTCATGATGATGGTGAGCGATTCGGTGGCCGGGCTTGCCACCATTGCCATCCTCCTTTTGCAGGCCTTCGGGGTATTACAGGTCTGGCATCTTTATGCCGCCGCGATCTTTCAGGGTTTAGGAAATGCTTTTCAGTGGCCCGCTTATTCTGCTGCGATCAGCACCATGATCCCAAAAGAAAAATATGGACGGGCGAACGGTATGATGTCGTTGATTGATATGGGACCGGGTGTCCTTGCACCGATGTTGGCAGGAGCGTTCTTACCTTTGATTGGTCTAGTTGGAATTCTGTCAATTGATGTGGCTACATTTATCCTGGCGGTTCTGATCCTGTTATCCGTTTACATTCCACAACCGCCACGCACCACCGAGGGCGCCCAAGCGCAGGGGAATATTTTTGAGGAAGCTGTATTTGGCTTTCGCTTTATCTTTGCGCGGCCCAGTTTGCTGGGTTTGCAGCTGGTATTCTTTTTTGGGAATTTGTGTACAGGCATTGCTTATACTGTCGTCGCACCCATGGTGTTGCTGCGCACAGGTAATGACAGCGTCAGCCTGGGCCTGGTTCAGTCAGCAGGGGCCATTGGCGGCGTAGTAGGGGGCATAGCCATGAGTGCGTGGGGCGGTTTTAAGCGGAGAGTGCACGGCGTCCTGGCAGGTTGGGCAGTGTCCAGTTTTTTCTTCGCAATGGTAGGCTTGGGAACCTGGCTGCCACTTTGGGTCGGCGCGATGGCGTTGTCTACAGTTTTGATCCCATTGGTCAATGGCTCGAATCAGGCAATCTGGCAATCGAAAGTTGCGCCCGATGTACAGGGACGCGTTTTCTCGGCTCGCACGTTAATCGCATGGATGACCAACCCCATTTCGCCTCTCATTGGCGGTACGCTTGGCGATTATGTTCTCGAACCGGCCATGCGCACCCATAGTGGACTTGCCTCGTTATTTGGGTGGCTCGTTCCACCCGGACCCGGAGCAGGAATGGGCCTCCTGATCTTTCTGAGCTGCTTTGGTGGGATCGCCGCCGGGCTGGTAGGATATTTTATTCATCCAATCCGGCACGCCGAGGACATTCTTCCCGATCATGATCTGGTGGCAACTGCCGAGACCGTTTAATTTCATCTACACTCTCACATTTTGAAACGACTTTAAAAGAAAACGCCCATCTTAAGGGTTGTCTTACTCGATTCGCTGTGATATGCTCATCTCACGAGCGATGTGGAGATTATCAAACTTTCCTATCCGACGTCCGCATGGCATGAGGGGGCTTTTCATGATCTGGCTGGGCCAGATGGTTTCTGGTATCGCCTCCAGTATTACAGCCGTCGCATTGCCGATTTGGATATTTAGCCTTACAAATAGCGGGGCAGCGGTGGGGCTGCTGGAGTTTTTCTTTTTTGGCTCCTATATTTTGGCAACGCTGTTCGCCGGTGTCTTAATAGACCGCAGTGACCGGAAAACGATGATGCTTATGTACGATTTCCTGTCACTTTCGGGGTTGGCGATTTTGCTGGTGCTTCAAACCGCAGGGTTGTTGCAGGTTTGGCATTTATATGCTTCCGCAATTTTCCAGGGAGTGGGTTCTGCTTTTCAATCGCCTTCTTATGCGGCCGCTATTACCACCATGGTCCCTAGAAAGCAATATATCCGGGCCAACAGCCTCATGTCGCTGCTCTACGATATACCGGGAATATTTGGACCGCTTCTGGCGGGAATGATGTATTTGGTCATCGGCTTAAGCGGAATCCTGGCTATTAATTTGATTGCATTTGTGATTTCGATTGGTGTACTACTTTTCGTGGAAGTTCCTCCCACGCCCCATACGATCGAAGGACAGTTATCACACAACAAGTTTCTGAACGAGGCAATTTACGGGATCAAATATATCTTCCAACGCCCCGGCTTGCTCGGTCTGCAACTGATCTTTTTTACTGGGAATTTGTTTTCAGGGATTGCCTTATCGGTTGCGGCGCTCTATCCCATGATCCTGCTGCGGACCGGCCATAATACTGAAATCCTGGGAACGGTCCAATCGGCTGGTGCGCTGGCCTCCGTGATCGTGGGCATTTTCCTGACAACCTGGGGCGGGATCAAGCGCCCGGTGCGCGTCATCATCGTTGGTTGGATTCTTTCGAGCTTTTTCAGCATGACCTTGTTAGGTGTCGGCCAAGTCCTATGGATCTGGCTGATCGCGGTCGTTATCGATTCAATGTTTGATCCCATCGTCAACGTTTCGATGGATGCGTTTTTACAGGCAAAGGTCCCCCCTGATCTGCAGGGACGGGTCTTTTCTGCCAGCGATTTCATTGCGCAGGCGATGATTCCCTTTACTCCCCTAATGGCCGGCTATTTCGGAGATAAGGTTTTCGAACCGGCAATGAAAACGGGCGGGGCGCTCGTCAATCTGTTCGGCTGGTTGGTAGGCACCGGGCCCGGCTCTGGCTTTGGCTTGTTGATTCTGCTGTGTGGCATTGGCGGCACGCTGGTAGGCCTGACCGGATATCTGATGCCCTCCATTCGTAATGTAGATAAATTATTGCCGGATTTTCGGCGTTTGCCTCCGATAGGCATGATTCGACGAGCTCCACTTTTAAGAATAAGGAAAGGCGAGCGTAAAACGAAGCCAAGAAAAGCCATTCGCCTAAGAGAACGGACTCCTTTGGCCCCGAAAGAAGAACTCAAGGATAATGGCTCTAAACCGGAAAAAACAATTCGGCTCAAAAAATGAAACCTTGAGTGCAGTATTTTTTCACAAATGCCTTATCTATTTCAACAAATCTTCCATCAACTCCATGGGGACAACGGCTGCGCCGACGATGCCAGGCCCGGTGTGTACACCAAGCACCGGCGAAATCCGATTTACTTCGAATTTAGTAATATTTAGTTTTGTTCTCAACTCATTTGCCAATATTTCGGCTTTTTCTGCGAAGCGTCCATGTAGAACTGTAACCCACACCGGGGTTTGTGCGTATTTGTTGAGTAGATGCTCTCCAATGGCATTGATCGATTTTCCAAGGGTACGCCCGGTTGTGACAGTACTATACTTACCGTCGGCATCCACGCGGATGACCGGTTTTAGATTAAGCAAGGCGCCTGCCAGGGCCTTGACGCGTCCAATGCGCCCGCCGCGGGCAAGATATTCAAGAGTATCCAGTGTGTAAATGACTTCGGTTTTCTCGCGGATTTTTTCCAGCCGCTCCTGAATGGCATTCAACGCCCAATTCGCTTTCGATGCGAGTGCGGCAGCCATCACCTGGAAGCGCTCGCCTCCCGAAAGAGTGAGCGTATCCCAATAACTGACGTAAGCTTCAGGTTTTACCTGCTCCCCGCCATCACGCGCTGAATTGATCGTGCCGCTCAGGCCCGATGAAATATGGATTGAAAAGATTTCCTTTTCCTTCTCTGCCAGTTTTCGGTACAACGCAGCAAAAATTCCACTGGAAGGTTGTGCGGTCGTTGGAATCGTAGGGCGCATTGCCTCCAAACGGTTGTAAAAATCATCGGCTGATATTTCTGCCGCGTTTACTTCTCCTTCAGGGAACTGGATAAAAAGAGGCGCTTGCATTACTCCTAATTCTTCCAGTTCCTGTGCGGACATGTCCGCTGCGCAATCTGTTACGATTTTCATTGAGTCTCCTCTTTTGGTTAATTCCATCATTGTCAGCAGCCTTCACAAGGCATCCCTGCAATAAGGGCTATTTTCTACTCTCTAAAAACCACATCACCGCGTCGTGAATGCTGTCATATAGTGGACGGGGTCTGTAACCCAATTCATGGGTCGCCTTTGCATGACTGATGTTCGAATTGCTTCTCAGCACTTCGAGCGAGTATGGAGTAAAACGTGGACTAACTCTGGCAAGGCTGTAATACATCGGCGTAAATAACGCTGCAAACTTTGCCAAATCAAAAGGAATCTTCATTTTGAAGAAATACTTCCCTGTGATCTCGTGTACTGTTTCGAGCAGATATCGCACAGAAATCCTGGAACCAGAAAGAATATAGCTTTCACCAGGCTGCCCACTCTTCGCCGCGGCGATTAGTCCGTCGGCAACATCACGGACATCCACGAAATCGTAGGCGCCATCTACATACAGAGTCGGCTTTTTCTTAGCAGCAGCGCAGATCACCTGCCCCATCAATGACCCGCGAAAGTCATAAGGGCCGATCACACCCGTCGGGCAAACAATCACAGCCTCAAGTCCTGAGTGAGCCGCTTTTTGAACTTCCAGGGTTGCTTCCGCTTTGGCGCGGTCATATTCGCCGAAGGGGTTATCAGGATCATAGGGTAAGGTCTCATCAATAATTCCATCTTTCACACGTTTGATGGCATGAATAGAACTCGTATAAACGAGCTTCCTCACTTTCCTTTCTCTGGCAACGTTCAAAATATTTTTTGTGCCTTCGATATTTACGCGGCGGACGAGCCTGTCTGCACCCGGTAAGATCGAAATTACTCCAGCAAGATGAAAAATTCCCTTGACGCCCTGGAGAGCCTCTGACAATGTGTCTAGATTCAGAACATCTCCTTCCACGATCTCAAGGGCTAAGCCTTCGATTGGTCGGCGACATTCATTCGGCAAAATCAAGGCTCTAACCTTCTCGCCCTGCTCGATCAGTTTTCGCACAAGGACATTCCCAATATGTCCTGTCGCTCCGGTCACTAACCACATAGGTCGCCTCAGTCTTTCAACAAACTATTCAACAGCAAGGTCGTACTTTCTCGCGCCACCTTATCCCATTTTGCACCCTTGGGATCCAGCAGGCTTTGGAGTAACAATCCCATGGCGGTAGCTACAATCATGCGGGCCGCCAATTCAGGATCGACTTCTACAAAGGAACCTTCCTCTACACCCTTTTTGATCAGTGAGGTGAAGTATTTATGGTAACGCCGGTAGGGAGCAATACTTGCTTCCCAAATCTTTTTATCCCGGCTGGCTTGCAGCCAGAATTCAAGGAACATTGGCAGACCCTCGCCCGCGCTCTCGAAAATATAGGGGAAGGCTTCTGTCATTTGCATGAACGTTTCGGGCGCAGTCTTATCTTTTGAGGCTTCAATGGCGTTGTCAATGGTTTGCAGCCAGCCATCGAGCAGTGCCAGGAAAAGCGCCTGTTTGCTTTCAAAATGGTGGTAGAACGCGCCTTTGCTGATTCCCGCCTCTTCGCAAATGTCATCTACGCTGGCTTTGTTGTAGCCCTGATTAGAAAACAATTTGATCGCTGATTCCAGGATCTTGGAACGAGTTTCTTCACTACGCTGCTGCATACACTGCCTTTTTCTTCAAGAAATAAAACCGACTGGTCGGTTTGTTTTTACTGCCAAACGATTGCACTGTCAAGATGAAAAAGAAAATCTTTTACGAATAACTGTATAAACTTCCCTGAGGTTCAGGCACAAGAAAGGGAACGAAAACCAGATGAGCTTTGGTTTCCCAGTATTCAGGGAACTGGAGTGGTAAGTTGCCCGGCAGGAACTTTTTGTTCTCGACCTGCGTCTTGCCTCTATGGGGGCGCTTAACACCGAAGGGAGCTTGCCTGGGTTTGTTTCACCGATCCGGCAATTTGTACCTTTCTCCTGCTTATTTCCCCACAGTTTCATCGACAATCCTGTACTAATCCTGTACTGATCCTGTACTGATCTCCTAGTCATCCTTCGGCAGTCATCCGCTCTGGGAAGCAGGAGACTTCGCTAGCCTTTAGCGATTGTTCCGGGCGAATTGCGAGTGGCGGTAGGGCAGGTATGTCTGACCTCCGTGAACAGGATATTTTCGCCACAGACATCTTTTTTAGAGCATCCAATGTCTATGGCGAAATTCATCAAATTCGGGTGCATCCTGACCCAAATCCTGGTGCTTCTGCGGGGAAGTTGCCTTATTCCCTGGTTTCCAGTTTCTTCTTTAACCCTAGGGGGCGCAGGAGCAAATCGGCGGGGCACCAATCGGTGATCACGCTTTGCAGGATCATGAGGCCAACGAAGGCGGCCAGCACCAGCCCGGCGGTGAGACTCAGCCAATGGGCAATCGCCACAGAAAGCAAGACCATCGCCCCTCGAAACAAGTCTCTTCCAGATTCAAGATACATGATGTTTACTCCTTAGCTCCGTTAGGGAAGATCCCGAGTGGCCCGTGCTTCGAAAGCAGAAATACGCGTATGAGCAGTAGGATGCCCCACCCAATCAGCAGGATGGCGAAGATCACCCAATCGAGATCAGCGGAGGGGAACAACTGCCGTAACAATGGACGTGCAAGTTCAAGTCCACCCCAGGCGAGGATCAGGATGCCGGGGATTGTATTATTGTTCTTCATAGGAAGATGATTAATCGATTGGATGAGGTTTATTCCGAACAGGACCAGACCCGTTCCGATCAGCCCGGCTCCAAACGGCACGAAATCGAAAAGGATTGTCGCTCCCCACAGGATCGCCAGCAATCCCCAGCCGGCTCTTTCGAGCGCAAGATTCAAGATTTTTTTCTCGTTCATTTTGACCTTCCAGCCTGCTCCCTATATGAGACCGCAGCCGCAGTCCCTATCCACTGCCGAGACGGGTCCTGGAACCACTGTATGCAACATTGTGACGAACCTGTCCATTTTGGAGGCGGCGCCCTTTCGAACTCTTTGTCCCACTTCAATTGCTTCCGCGATCTCCTGCTCATTGATGCCATTTCTGAGAGCCATATCTACTGCCGACTGCAGACATGGCTGGCAGTTGGCACTGACTGCGGCTCCCACTGCAATCAAAGTTTGTATTCGAGTTTCAAGTTCCATGGAATGTCATCTCCTTTCCACCCCTATTGACGG
The DNA here is from genome assembly GCA_035298105.1 of Anaerolineales bacterium. GTDB lineage: Bacteria > Chloroflexota > Anaerolineae > Anaerolineales > Villigracilaceae > Defluviilinea. The sequence continues at coordinate 23,951 of DATGYJ010000575.1, forward strand.
ATGCCAACAAAAAAGGATACACCCGGTAATAAAAGCATCCCGCCGGTTTGTCCTCAAACCGGCGGGATGTTTTCAAAGCGTCTTTAATTCTGGCAGGAACTCATTCTCTTCGATCCAATAGGATTCACAGTTTGCGATGAAGTCTTCCTTGAGCTTCTCTCGCGCCCGATGCAGCCTGATCTTGACTGCACCTGAGGAGATTCCCAAAGTCTCGGCGATCTGGCTGTCTTTCAATCCTTCGAATTCGCTCAGGATGAGAATGGTACGGTAATTCTCGGGCAGTCTCTGGATAAACGCGTGAATGCACTCGTTCATTTCCTTCCGGAATACCTGAGGCTCCACCAACGGAGTCATTTCTTCGGTCAAGGCGTTCCGGTCATCTATTTCGGTTTCCGAACTGGCCGAACAATTTTGCACGACCCGTTTGTAGGATGGACTTCGTAACCTGTCTAACGCCGCATTGGTTGCAATCCGATAAATCCATGTGGAGAGTTGCGACTCGCCTCGGAAATTCGGCAGCGCCTCACTGATCTTTATCAGCACTTCCTGCGTTAGATCTTCTGATTCAGCCTCGCCGACGAGGCGGGTGAGATAACGAAGTATCTTTGGCTGGAAGGCTTCGTAGATCTTTGGGAAATCCAGGTCCTTCATCGTTGCTCTCCAAAGCAAGGCGTTATCAGCTCAGCAAGCCTTCAATACGCTGCGATAGCTGTCACATCCATTATTTATCCCGGTTTCTGGGCGCTGATCTTCGCGCTATAGACGGCCTTATAAACGTCGTCGCGGGGGATGGTTTTCAACTCAATGATATCTCCCATGTCGGAAATAGCGGCGTCGATCGTTTCCTTTTCGAAGAAGACGGGCGTAATGGAAATATTCGTAAAGCCAATCGTTTCCATCATGCGAATATAATCTTTTGCTTCGACCGCGCCTGCCACACAGCCTGCCCAGGCGCTCAAGCTTTTCTTGATCGGTTCGGGCAAGGGACCATCGGTCACGATATCAGAGACAGCAAATTTACCGCCGGGTTTGAGGACACGGAACGCTTCGGCGAAGACCTTGGATTTATCGGGCGCAAGATTGATCACGCAGTTCGAGATGATGACATCCACGGTGTTGCTTTCGACTGGCAAATCTTCGAGATAGCCCTGCCGAAATTCTACATTTGCGATATTCAACCGCTTCGCACTGGACCTGGCGCGCTCGATCATTTCAGGCGTCATATCCACGCCGATCACGCGTCCCGTCTCTCCGACCTTTTTCGCGGCGAAGAAGCAATCGAGACCCGCGCCGGAGCCAAGGTCAAGGACGGTTTGTCCCGGCTCTAAGGATGCAAGTGTAATCGGATCGCCGCACCCGTAACTGACAGTGGCTTCTCCTTCGGGGAGAGTGCCAAGCAACTCTGCCGGGTAGAGACTGCTTTCGGTGCTGCAGCAGTCGGAGGGTCCGCAACAGGAAGCGCTGTTCTTGATCCGTTCGGCATAATGCTTTTGAACAGTCTCATGGATGGGGGTCGGGGTCTGAGTCATTTTGTCTCCTTTTATTGTAATCTGTATATCAATCGGAAATCAAAGAACAATCAAGTTGTAGAGCAGGCCGGTCAGAATGGAGCCCAGCCAGAGCGTACCAATCACTATGGCAATGACACGCCAGCGAGCGATGGCGAATAATCCACCCAAGGCGCCCAGAGAGGTACCGGCGCCCGTGATCAAAAAGGCGAGCGCTGCGCCCTGACTCATTCCGCTCTCCAGCATGGCACGCACAAGGGGCAGCGAGGCTTCCGTGTTGAGGTAGAAAGGAAGTCCGAGTGTGGCAGCGAGTGGAATACTGTAGGCGTGGCCCGTGCCGAACAAACTCGTGACCCAGGCCGTAGGGATCAAGCCATTAAGCAGGTAGCCTATGAAGGTAAATCCGAAGAAAAGCGGTAATAAACGCTTGCTAATATCATACACCTCCTGCATAAACGAACGCAGGGTGACCGCTGGTTTTGCAGATGCAGCCGCAGGCTGTGGGATGACCGGCAGTTCGATCCGATTGGCTGAACAGCTACATTGCGTTGATTGAGCCGCGGGCTGTGCAATAGCGGGTAGGCCGATGGGAGCAGGTCCGCCCATAATACCAAGTGAAAGCGAAGGCTTTGATTGCGTCATACGTGCTTGATTCGCCAACCAACCGCGTGCTTCCGCAAAACTGGCCATTGCTCCGCCCATCAAACCCAGCAGGATAGACGAGACAAAGAATGCGATGGCGAAGGGCCAGCCGAATATGCCGGCGCTATAGAATAATTCCTGGGGTGAAGTGAGAGGCGAGGATACCAGGAATGCAACAATCGGCGCCCACGGGACGGTGGAAGCCATCATGCCCAATACAACGGCTGTCGTTCCGCATGAACAAAATGGTGTGCCGACCGCCACGGCGGTAGAGATGAGGACACTATTCTTGGTATTGCGGCGCAGGAAGCCCGCGATGGCGTTCTGATCAACATAGAATTTGAGCGCTGCGCTAATGAAGATGCTGAGCAAAAGCAGGTACCAATTGTGTGAGAATGTCTCAATCACTTTGACGAATGTATCCTGGAGGAGAGTGAGGATGTCCATTTTTTGGCCTTTGATCTTTGAAGTTGTTTTGAGTTCAGGTTTTCAAATTTTATATAGAAGATTGTCTATGTATATTCCTAAAAAAATTTCTTACCAATAATGCCTCTCTGCAGCGCTCCCGCGGACACGGGATCTTCGATCAGGCGCCACAGAGATCCTTCTTTAGCAGCAGCCACCGCCGCCGCAGCAACCACCTTCGCCTTCTTCACAACCACAGCTGCTGAACACCTTTAATTCGTTCATGGCTTTCACCTCCTTTCCTGTTTCATATAGACATTTGTCTATGCAATAGGGCAAAAAAAGAGGCGGTTATTGGTTAACTACCTTAATAACCGCTTCCGTTGCCTTTTCCTCTGGCGCAAATTTCAACATGATCTGTCCACAGCAGACTGCAATGCGTTCCTGATTGAGCGTATAAAAGGTTTGTTTGCCTTCTTCGCGGATATCCACAAGATCTGCATCTCGCAAGATCGCCAGGTGATGGGAGATCGTGGGTTGGGAAAAGCCAATTTTTTCGACGATCTCATTGACAGACAGCCAACAACAACAACACTCGCTCATGATCTTCTGGCGAGTTTCATCGGCAATGGCTTTGGCAAACAGGACAGGATCGAACTTCATTGAAAGGCTCCATTAAATTCAGCGCGTAAAAATTCTTGAGTGCCGGTGGGTCCAGTCAGCGCTAAAGAAACCGGCTCACCATTTGAGAGGATATTCAAAGTAAATTTCAGGAATGGGCAGCATAACCGCTCCTTCGAAATAAATTCGGCGGCCCTGGAAATCAATTCTGTTTCGTTTGGAAAAATAAACTCGTAACCGTTCTCTACTTCCTGAGCACTTTGAACTGCCTGGATGAGTTCTGTTGTATTCCGGACGTGAGCTTCGCGTTGGGTGGGTGTAAACACACCCATATCGCAAGTGAGAGGAGTATCCTGGTTCATATAGATAAACTTCTATTTGACATTATATCGAAGTTTGTCTATTTGTCAAGGCTATAGAGGCTGGCAATTTGTTGTGCGAAATCAATCACGCTCATTCTGAGAGCAAGCGGCTCCAGTACTTCGATGGCCCGCCCCAGGCCTAGGATGCGGGCGCGGGCAGACTCGAAACTCTCGAAGGGCAATATCAGGATTCTAAAGCCATCTTTGTCGGGTGCACTGGCCCGTGCGAGAATATCACTTGTCTGTTCACCGAAAATATGGGGCAAATGTGCCAGTAACGCCGGAGAAACGCGTGCGGTCACCAAAAAGATGGGGCGGTTCTTTTGGAATTCTTCGCACCAACATTTCCAAAATGCAGCCAGGTTGAAATCCTGTGGATATTCGAAGGTTTCTGGGAGCATTTGCGCCGCAATGATTCTTGAGACGCGCAAGACGCGTATATGACCCTCTTTCCCCGCTACGAGATACCAGGTGTTTGATTTTGCAACCAGTCCATAGGGAGTAAGGCTCTGCTCGACACTCGTCCTAAATTCTCTCCAGGTGAGATGCAATTTATGTTCGTGAAACAAGGCATTCTGGATGGTCTGCAGATGGGGGACCGGTTCTTCAGGCTCGAACCACCCTGTTGCATCCAGATGAATGCGTTGGCGCGTCCGGGTTTCATTTTCCCGGCTGGTCGACGGCAAAGCGGCAGAAAGCTTGAACATTGCGGCCCTTAACTCCCGGCCGACGCCAAGTTTATTAAGCGGCTCAGGAACGTTGAGCATCGCCAGGGCACGCACCTCTTCTGCGTTCAAGCCGGTCAAGTCGGTAGTATAGCTTTCGATCAATGAGATCCCTCCGCCTGGGCCGTCTTCAGTATAAACAGGCACGCCGGATGTACTCAGTGCGACAATGTCGCGATAGATCGTGCGCTCGGAGACTTCCAGTTCTTGAGCAAGTTGACGGGCGGTCATCTTGCCGCGGGTTTTCAGGAGCATCAAAAGTGACAGTAAGCGGTCAGCGCGCATCTTCCCTCCGACTTCATTCTACTCAAAAACCCTGACAACAGATGTCATGGACCTGTTGATAATATGTCATTGTGCACAGACTGTCCGCGGAGTCACTTGTAATCTTGAGCTAAGGAGAAAAATATGTCTCAACTGGATGTCCGCATCGTCCGCCTGGAACCGATGCGTGTGGCCAGCGCCTATGGCTTTGGACCCTCGCCGGAGGGAATTGCGCATGAGAAGATGCAAACTTTTCTAAGATCGAAGGGCTTATTGGAAGGATACGGCACCCGGTATCGTCACTTCGGTTTCAATAACCCTAATCCCTCGCCCGGAAGTCCGAACTACGGTTATGAGGTCTGGACCGAAATTGATCCGACCGTGGAACCTGAAGGAGATATCCGGGTCGTGGATTTTCCGGGTGGATTGTACGCAGTGACACGCTTCGAAAACCTCGAGAATATCGGTCGTTTGTGGGGTGAGCTTGTAAAATGGCGGGAAGCGAGCAATTACCGCGAAGCCCATCACCAGTGGCTCGAGAACTTGCTTAATCCACTGGAGACGGATTTCTCGAAATACGTTTTTGACCTCTACCTGCCCATCGCTGAATAGCAAATTGAAACGGATGCCTCGCAGAGCTTTCCGCAGGGCACCCGTTCCTTTGACCTGGAAGTTTTATTTAGCTCGAAGCGATCGGTCGTCTCTCAGGCAATTCCCGTTTCTTGGGCTCCCAGTTGGCGATGGCCAGGCTGGCAATGATCAGGATCGCACCGGTGACCAACTGCCAGGTGAGCTGTTCATGCAGGAAAGTGACGCCCAGGATCACTCCACCTAGAGGGAAGAGATAGGTCACCATGGTTGTGCGCGTCGGTCCGATTTCATGGATCAGGTAATAAGCCATCATGAAAGCCAGCCCCGATCCGAAAACGCCGAGCCAGAGTAAAGCGATCCAGGTGATCCCTAAATGCGGCAGCTCGACTGGGCTTTCGAAGAGAAACGTTCCCAGCCACATTACAACGGAGGCTGAGATCAATGGCCCGGCACTGCGCAAGACGCCAGGTGTGTCCTCTGTGGTCTTGCGAACATAAACTGAGCTCACCGCATAGAAAATCGAGGCCAGGATGACAGCGGCCTGCCCAAGCAGGGAACTGGTCGAAGCATTGAGGAGGTCCTTGCTCATCAAAACAAGCACACCGGCAAAGCCGGTCAGTAAGCCTAAAACTTTTGGCAGTGTGATCTTGTCGTCATGCAATAAGTAGTGAGCAATCAGAATCGTAAAGAGCGGCACCGTAGCATCCAGAATAGAGGCGACTGCCGAATCGATAGACTTTTCGCCCCATGAGATCAGGAAGAATGGGATAGCTACATTGGTGAGCCCTACGACCAGCAGTGGAAACCAGGCTCTGAAACTGCGCGGCCATTGAACGCGTTGGATGAAAATCACTCCGATGCCAAATAATAGGCCGAACAGAGCCCGAAAAGCGACCAACATGACGGGTCCTACTTCTTGAATAGCGATCTTGATCCACATGAAGGATGAACTCCAGATCGCACCCAACAAAATAAAGATGAGCCAGTGTTTCGGTTTCAAGTAAAACTCTCCTTTAACTTATGAAATGTAAATTCTGCCATAGCGTTTCAAGCAAACACTTCTGCTTAAGATGCTTTTTGGCTGCATGGCTACTTCTCTCGAGTTAACTCAGAGACCCAATTGGTCTCCCATGTTTTTCCACCATCCGTGGAAAAAGCCTGTTCCCAGCCGCCGATAAAGAAATCGAAATCTGTACGACCATCATGTTTACTCGACATGCTTCCACTCCTTTGTGTAAAGTCCACCAGAATTCAAGCTCAATCGTATTCCGCCAGTGCCCAAAAACCCGGGCTTGTCTTCGCCCGTCACCTATTCAGTGACCAGCACTGGTGCGGCTCGCCTGGGCTGCGTCACGAAGTGATGAGGCTGGTAGCTGCCGGGCACATCTCCGAAGATCGTGAAGCGGTTCCAGGCATTGATGGTCACAATGGCGATCATCAGTTTTACCAATTCTTCGTCGCTGAACTGGTGGCGTGCTTGTTCGTAAACTTCATCTGGCACGCGTGCATCGGCAATTAAGGTGACTGCTTCGGTAAAGGCCAGGGCGGCCCGTTCCCGATCGGTGTAGTAAGGTGTTTCGCGCCAAATGCTGAGGTTGTACAGGCGCTGCTCCGTCTCGCCGCCCGTCCGTGCGTCTTTGCTGTGCATATCAACGCAATAAACGCAGCCATTGATCTGTGAGGCACGCAGCTTGATCAGGTCGAGTAGCGCTGGCTCCAGTCCGCAATTTTGACTGTAGCGGTCCAGGGCGTTCATGACCCGCAGCCCCTCCGGGAGAACTTTTGAGTAATCGAGTTTGTGTTTCATTCTCTTCTCCTAATATTGAGTAGGAGCAAATATATGAGGGGAGTGGTGCTTTTACAAGAACCAGTTCTTGAACAAATTATGGTACCACTTCGATTTTTTTAGATGGAATGCAATAGAGTTCCCAAGCGACGGGCGCCATCCTTGATTTCCTGCACACTGTAACCCCCATAACCCAGTAGAAAGCCTTTGCGCGTAAGTGGTTCGATGCTGAAACTCGAAACAGGCGTCAGGTCGAGTTCATACGTTCCTGCTTTGTGCGCCAGAGCGCTATCATCCATTCCGTCTGGCAGCCAGCCGACACAATGAATGCCCGCTTCCGGTGAATGGATTTCCAACGGTAATTCTCTGGCTGCTTCCAACAACGCGCTGCGCCGCTCGGCATACAAAGTTCGCATGCGCCTGAGATGGCGCGTGAAGTGACCTTCGTTCATGAAATCTGCCAACACAGCCTGTTCCAGCATCGGGGAATGAATGTCAATCAGACGGCGCACCTTCAGGAAGGCATCCACCAACGCGGGCGGCAGGATCAGATAGCCAATGCGAAGCGATGGAAAAAGCACCTTACTGAAAGTCCCAATGTAGATTACCCGGTCCGCCTCATCCAGGCCTTGCAGGGTGGCCAGCGGGCGTGTCGCAAAACGAAACTCACTATCGTAGTCATCCTCAAGGATGTAGGCATTGGCCTGTTTCGCCCAGTCCAGCAGCGCCAGGCGCCGCGCGAGCGACATCGTCACACCCAAGGGGAATTGATGAGAAGGGGTCAGGTACACCAGCCGCGCCCCGGGCGCCCGTGCGATCCCGATCTCCACTATCAATCCCTCATGGTCGATGGGCACAGGAATAACATCTGCGCCTGCCCCCAGGAAGGCGCCTCGTGCGCCGGGATAGCCCGGATCCTCGATCCAGGCCAGGTCGCCAGGGTTGATGAGCATCCGGGCTGCCAGGTCAAGCGCCCCCTGCGAACCAGGCACGATCATTACTTGTTCGGGCGTGCAATGGACCTGTCGTGAAACCGCCACATGAGCAGCAATCGCTTCACGGAGCGGACGGTAACCCGCTGAATCCTGGTACAGAAAGCTGCTGACGGGCAACCGCCTCGCCTGGCGCACAACCAGCCGTGACCAGACCTGGTAAGGAAAGACATCCAGGGCGGGCGCCTCAGCCAGGAATGGACGTGGCGTACCTCTGGTGGGAGGCTGAGATACCTCTATTTGCGCCTTTGCGCGCTCGGAGAACTGTGGACGGGACAGCTCTGCAGGAAAAGGCTGGGTTGTTTGCGGTTTGGGAGGATGCGGTGCTGCCAACAGCAATTCAGGCAGGATATGAGCCACGAAAGTCCCGCTACCCTCTTTGCCCTCAAGATATCCCTCTGCCAGGAGCTGCCGATATGCATTTAGAACCGTATTGCGCGAAATGTTTAATTCATCCGCCAGCGCGCGGGTCGAGGGCATCTTCATCCCACCTCTCAGTTCTCCCGAGAGGATCGCCGTACGGATGTGGGCATAGAGCGCCTGGTAGAGCGGGACGTTCGGCGCAGGGTGAAATAATTCGCTCGGTAAGATGACCATAATTTGTGAATTTCTTGAGGCGTTCACTTCCAATCGAGACCAAACTCGCTTTTGAAGTGATGGCGTCCGAGCTCAGTAACTTTCACCGTACGAGAGTTACGAACGCGGATAATCCAGTTTAATTCTAAGAAACGCTGCAGGATGGCGGCGCCAAGCGCTCCGGCTATGTGCGGTTTACGCTCACTCCAATCGAGGCAGGATCGTGCAAAGGCTCTCCGTTTTTCGTGGAGTTGCAGGCAATCAATCCCAAAAGCATTGAACCAGTTTTCGCCTGCACCGGTCACTTCGTAGGCTTCGCCATAGTGTTGAATGAAGCCGTTGTCAATGAACGCTTCTGTCAGATTTACACCTAGTGTGCCCGCCAGGTGATCATAGCAGGTGCGGGCGCGCTGGATCGCTTTCCTTTCCAATGAATCGTTTAGTGAGTTTGTGCGTGTAGGAGGGGCAATGAGCGCAAGTGATTCCAATACTTGTGCCACGTTTTTGTCCCTCAAGCGAAAGTAATGATGTCTTCCTCGAGTCGTCATGCTCAGCAAGTTCCCCTTTACGAGCTTGGCGAGGTGTGCGCTGGCGGTTTGAGGCGTAATCTTAGCCAGTCGAGCTAATTCACCCGCAGGTAGGCCAACATCTCCCAGCAGCGCAGAGAGCATACTGGCGCGGGCCGGATCGGCGATCAAGGTGGCAACTGCAGCAAGGTTTGGGTAGGTACTCATAAGTTCCTGATTCGTGAGCAGATTTTTCCTATCATATCACCTGCATACTTCGACAGTGATCGAAATATCCGGCTGATCTAGTCATGACCATGCAAACCCAACCTCACCGACATGCAGCGCGAGCTATTCAACCCAGGATCCTTTACTTCGGCACACCCGTCATCTCATATACAATTTTCGGCATTATTTTGGCCTGGGGCAGGAGCGTGGAAAATCATTCCGTTCAGAGACGTAGTTCAGGCCCTGTAAACAGGATAGCTTTCTTCCATCAGTCAGCGGTTCAAAATACTTGACAAAGTCAAGTATTTTGAATATCATCACGATATGACAAGCAATCAACAGTTCGTTGAAAAGATCAGGAGTTTCAACCGTTTTTACACAAATGTCATCGGCTTGCTCGGTCAGGATTTCCTCGATACTCCATACTCGCTTACGGAGGGACGGGTCTTATATGAAATCAGTCATATGGAAGAATGCTCCGCAAAGAAAATCAGAGAGAACATCACCATAGATGAGGGATATCTTAGCAGGATCATCGACAAATTTATTAAAAGAGGCCTGATCACAAAGGCGCCTTCTCCAAAGGATAGACGCTTGCATATCATCATACTTACCAAAAAAGGACAGAGGGAATTTTCGAAGCTGAACGATAATTCCAACCGGTTGATTTCTCAAATTACCGAGAAGCTATCAGAGCAAGAGAATGCGGAGCTGGTTCGGATGATGGAGCGGGTCCAGGAACTGCTGCTCAAAGAGCCGCCGAGATAATTCTGATGACCAGGCAATCCGGATCTAGCGTAGACGTTCTTATTCGCACTGCTGCGATAGACGAGTCATCAGCAATTGCGTCTGTGCTGCGGCAAGCGTTTATTGAATACGAATCGTTATATACACGGGCCGCTTTCGAGGCGACCGCCCCTGCAGCTGGCCAGATCGAGGAGCGCTGGCATGAAGGTCCGGTTTGGGTAGCCCTAGAGAATGACAACATTGTTGGCACGGTTGCCGCCGTTCCAAAAAGTTTGGGTTTATATATTCGAAGCATGGCTGTGCTTCCGGGTGCCAGGAGACAGGGAGTTGCTGGAAAACTCCTGGAAGAGATCGAAAGCTTTGCAATGGATCATTGCCATAAACACCTGTTCCTTAGCACGACACCCTTTCTCCATCACGCCATTCGACTGTATGAGCAGTTTGGTTTTGTCCGGACGAGTGATGGCCCCTACGAGCTGCACGGTACGCCACTCTTCACGATGGAAAAGTCGCTACGTTTGAAGGCAGAGTGAGCCTTGTAAGAGGTTATTGCCTGGATAGGTAATTATGGCTGCAAGAATTCAAGTTGTGATCTTCGATATGGATGGGGTCCTGGTTGATTCTGAGCCGCTCATCAATGCGGCGGCTATCGCGATGTTTAAGGAGAAGGGATTGGTTGTACAGCCAGGGGATTTCCTGCCTTTCGTTGGCGCGGGTGAGGATCGCTATATCGGTGGCGTGGCAGAAAAGTATCAATTCCCGTTGGACGTGCCTTCGGCAAAGAAAAGAACGTACGAGATTTACCTGGACCTTGTTCCGTCACAACTCGCAGCGTTCCCGGGAGCCTGCGAGCTTGTACTTGCCTGCCGCAAAGCAGGTCTGCTTGTGGCTGTTGCTTCCAGCACAGACGAGATCAAGGTGGTCGCCAATTTGCAGAAGATCGGTCTACCGCCGGAGTTTTGGGATACAGTGATAGTTGGTGAACAGGTGCAGCGTAAGAAACCAGCCCCCGATATTTTTGTGGCTGCCGCCCAGAATCTTAATGTAGAACCGTCAGCATGTGCTGTCGTGGAGGATGCGGTCAATGGCGTTCAGGCGGCAAAAGCAGCCGGGATGCGTTGCGTCGCCGTCGCTCAGACCTTCCCTGCCGAACGCTTGCAGGCAGCAGATGTCGTGCGTGACAGGATCAACCAGGTACAGTTGTCAGACCTGGCACCGCACTTAATGAACACGTGATCATTTGAGGAACTGATATCCTATGAACAACAACCTCTCTCTAGATGATATTTCGATCCGCACGGAACTTCGGCCGGGTGATATCGGCTACATCATTTACATGCACGGAGATCTCTACGGAAAGGAATATGGTTACGGCATCCAGTTTGAAACGTATGTTGCCAGAGGCTTATGTGAGTTTTACGAAAAATACAACCCGGATAGAGATCGTGTTTGGGTTTGTGAGCATGGCAACAGGATCATCGGCTTTGTCTTGTTGATGGATCGCGGAAAAGCTGCACAATTGAGATATTTCCTGATCGAGCCGGAATACCGCGGGATTGGTTTGGGGTCAAAGCTCATGAGCCTGTACATGGACTTCCTGCGAGAATGCGGATACAGAGAATCCTACTTATGGACAACTCACGAGTTGAGCACGGCCGCCTTCCTTTACAAACGAGCCGGCTTCAAGCTGAAGGAGGAGAAAGAATCAAAGGCCTTCGGGAAGCCATTGAAAGAACAGCGTTACGATCTGATCCTTGCCTAGCAGTTCATTTACCCAAGGAGTTTTTGTCATGATTGCTCGAATATGGCGTGGATTCGCTTTTCCTGAGAAGGCGGAGGAATATGCAAAGCATCTCCAAACGGCTGTTCTCCCTGATCTACGGCAGATCGAGGGATTTCAGGGCGTTTCCCTGCTGCGTCAGGACTCCGCCGAAGCCGTTGAATTTATCGTACTAACTTTCTGGGAATCGATGGAAGCGATCCACAAATTCGCTGGTGAGAATGCGGAAGTTGCCGTCGTAGCGCCGGCGGCACAGGGTCTCTTTCGAGAATATGAGGTGACAGTAAAGCACTTCGAAGTTGTCCTGAATACACGTTAATAACTTTTGAATTCTGGCATGTTTCTAATTATCGCCATTGCCCTGGAAACGATTTTCCACCTATTATTTGAATCCCAAATTTCTCGCGATAATTCTGTCTATCACACGCTTCGGTAGAAGCCTCTGAATGAAGCGACTGATGAAGTTGTCCGTCAGTACTGCATACCGAACTTGTGGATTGTGCACGGTCAATGCCTGCCAAACGACCTCACCAATCTTTTCAGGTGGAAGACCTTTTTTTCCGTTTCGGACCATATATTTTTGCAGGCGCTGCGCCGACTCTATATAATCAGTACCGGCATACGTAGATAAATCAACTTTCTCGGCCTTATCCCAAATTGGAGTCGCCACTGACCCGGGACCCACAATGATGACATCAATTCCGTAAAGTATCAGCTCCCGTCGCAGGCTTTCAGAGAAGCCTTCCAGCCCGTGTTTCGAAGCGGCATAGGCACCAAGAAATGGACCACCTGCCTTGCCTCCCACCGAACTGATGTTGATGATCCGGCCTGGTTTTCCATGCAGTGAGCGATCGGCGCCAAGGAGGGGGGCAAATGCTTTCGTGACGATCAAAACGCTGATTAAATTCACTTCGATCTGATGCCGGAAATCGTCGGTGGGCAGATGCATTAATGGCCCCGGGACTGCAATTCCGGCGTTGTTTACCAGTCCAAACAAAGTTTCGCCATTGAGTTGCGGGCGAACCTGCGTCGCCGCGGCTTGAACGGCGGGTTCATCGGTCACATCAAAGAGCAGCGGGATAAACCCTTCTCCAAACTCTTTGGAAAGCCGCTCAGCATCCTGTGTCTTGCGTACGCTTCCAAAAACACGGAAGCCATGCTGAATGAGAACTTTGGTGATGCCCCAACCGATCCCGGTCGAGACACCGGTCACAACGACACTTTGCATAGTTTATGCCTCTCAGAGTTCAATTGCCGACACGTAAGACACAGACGCTGATTGGTTCACTCTTCCCCTTTAATTCCATTTGACGACGTTCCAAATCTCCAAAATCTAAATGAGCAGCCGAGCAGGCCGCCTCGCTGATCAGGATCTCGCCCGTCCCCGCGTGGGAGGCAAGCCGCGCCGCAATGTTGACATTATCACCCAGCGCGGTGAAATCTGCTGTGTTTTCCTCGCTCCCAACAACCCCGACAAAGGCTGGACCGGTATGGATACCGATCCCTACTGGAAGCCACGGTCCCCTGGTGTCGCGGTGACCCGTAAGCTTCAGCAGGTCCTGAGCCGCCTCAATCGCCTTACGCGGATGTTCGGGTCCTGCAAAGCCCGGGATGTAGAGACCGATCGCTTCATCTCCCATTAACCTGTCGACCAGCGCGTCGGTTTGGATCAGCACGTGAGTTGCCAGCGTATAAAAACGGTTAATGAGGCGGCTGAACTCGCGTGCACTCATTTGCTCTGCCAAAGTCGTGGAGCCGCGTACATCTGCAAAGAACATGGTCAAAGTGACCTCCGCGCCGCCGGGGTGCTCGAATACTTTGCATTTTTCGCAGAAACGAGGGTTATACCTGGATTGATCCCTGCCCATTAGATGCATGATAAATCCGCCCCAACCTTTGAAAGGCGAGCCACATATCTTGCACCGCGGGTCAGAGGGGAGCAATCCATGCAGATGATACAGACGACGGGGGACAGGTTCGCCCTCGGTCAGCATCTTATACCATTCTTCTTCAACCGTTCGTTGGGTAGACATAACTCTCTCTAGAATAATTATACGCGAGAAGCGAATTTGTTCTCTTTGTTGAGAGTATACAAGAGAAACGGTCCTTTTTCATCCTGCCCCTCTTTTTCGAAAGTCATACCGATCTTGGTCGCGACCCGGATCGAGCCCAGGTTCTCCTTTTCAATCGAGCAGATTAAACGGGATAACTGTAACTGTTCGAAGCCATATTGAACGAGTGCCTGCGCTGCTTCAGTAGCCAACCCCTGACCCCAGTATGCTTTAGAGAATGCAAATGCCACTTCCACTTCGTTCTGCCCGTCAATCGTCCAGGGGAGCAGTCCGCAGCGGCCGACAAACGTATCTGTCTCTTTGAAGATAGTTGCCCAGAGTCCTAATTTGGGGTGAGACGGATGTCCATTTAGAAACCATTCCAATTCTTCCTTCGTCTCGGCATACGTACGCGGAGCGTCGGGAATGTACTTGATTACATCCGGGTCGTTATAAAATGCAAACAAGGCATCCAGGTCGCTGATAACAAAGTGCCTGAGCAAAAGTCTTTTGGTTTCCAGAATAAACCTCATATCAATTTCAGCCTCCTTGGCTTGTCAAACTTTCCAGGCGATCAATATAATCTCCCAGGACTTCAAAGGCATCTTCGATTGGCTGTGTGCTGGTCATATCCACACCGGCGATCTTGAATACTTCCATGGGTGATTTTGAGGAGCCGGCTTTGAGGAAATTGATATGATCTTCCGCCGCATTCGGCGTGCCGTTGAGGATGCGCCCGGCAATTGCGTTGGCGGCGGAGATACCAATGGCATATTGGAATGAGTAGTAGTCAATGTAGAGATGGGTGGTAAACGTTCCCCAGGTGATGCCCACCCGTTCTCGATCGAAATCCATGTTGCCGCCGAACCCTTCGCTGAAAAGATCTGCCATCAGTGCGATCATGAAATCGGCTGTCAGCGCCTGTCCCTTTTCGATCCGTTGATGCGTCTCCAGCTCGAAGCGGGCAAGCAGCGGCATGATGAAGAAGTAGCGGTGAAAATTGCTCATGGCTTCCTCGAGCAGAGCGATCTGAAAAGATTTACTCGGATTGGTGCTGAGCAGGTGAGCGCGTGTCATGGCCTGATTGAAATTGGATGCCGTCTCTGAGACAATGGATGGGTACAAATAATAGATCATGGGTTGGGCGCGGCTGGCATAGTAGGCGTGCATGGAATGCCCGAGTTCATGTGCCAGCGTGCTCAGGCTGCCAATACTATCCGTATAGCTCATCAAGATAAAACAATGGGTGGCCTTGGGGACGCGTGTTGAGAAGGCCCCCTGTCGTTTGCCTGTATTGGGGGACCAGTCCACCCAGCGATCCTGCAAACAGCCCTTGCGCATCACACTGACGTATTCATCGCCCATCGGCGCAAGACCTTCACAAATCCAATCGACTGCTTTCTCAAAGGGGACTTTATGTTTTTTCGTGGTCAGAGGCGCCCAGACATCATAGGGTTGGAGTGTTCTTAGCCCAAGCGCTTTGCGGCGCATCTTCCAATAACGATGCCACAGGGGTAGATTCTTTTTGAAAATATCGAGCAGGTTATGGAACATCTCAACCGGAACATCCGCATTGAAGAGCGTCGCTTCCAGCGACGAATCGAAATGGCGGGCTCTCATGCTGAACACGTTTTGTTTAATCGACGTGGCGAGATTCCCGGCCAGTGTATGTTTGAATTCCAAATACTTATCGTTGTAATTTCGCCAGGCGGAGCGACGCGCTTCCCGGTCGGTTCCATGCAGGATCGCACTGTAGGTACTCTGGGTAAGCTCGACCTTTTTGTTTTTGCTGTCACGCGCCGCCTTGAATTTGAAATCGGCATTGGCCAGCATGTTTGCCGTATTGCGAGTGCCACCAAAGGGATCACGTAACATGCCAAGCAGTTCCTCTACTTCTGCATTGCGGACATGCGCTTGTCTGCGGAACAGATCGTTGAAGTACTGCTCATACAGCTTCATACGCGGATCTTCCTGCAGCCAATTTCGCAATTTGACTTCACCGAGGCCGAGGAGCTCGGGATCAACAAATGATGTCGCCGCGCTGACCTGAGCGAGTGCACTCGTCGCTTTTCCGTTGATCTCTGCACCCTGCTGGTCAGTAGTGTCCACCGCGCTGGACATGGTGGCGTAGACCTGGACTTTGGCGGCACGCTGGGAAAGCACATCGATTGCATTCATGGCTTCAATGAAGGTATCCGGGCTATCGCCGAGGTGTCCCTGAAATGCCTTGAGCGCCGGAAGACCTTCCAGCAGGCTCTTGACTTCAGCATCGAATGATTCAGGAGAGGCAAAGACACTCTCGGCATTCCAGGTCTGGTTCCTTTTGACCTTCGAGCGGGGGAGGGCAGTGGGCATAGTCGTCTTCCTTTTGAGAGATTCGTATTCGCTAGACAACTGTTATTTCCAGCATGCTCCGCTATCAAACATCAGCGCGCGAAGCGCCATTTCGCTGTCCCGGGTGTCATTGATCCTTAAGTAATCTGGCACAGTATAACCGTTCCGGAGACACACTTCAACGCTCACGTCTGCCGCGCAGGAATAAAGAAGCCCCGAAAGAAATCGGGGCAATTCTCTTAGATCAGACAGACTGTACCTGTTTCGACGGTCTATCCTGAGTTGGATTTGTCTATTTATTGATCGGCGGATCGGTAAAATATTTCCCGAGTTGATCCTTCACCAGGATCCAGCCGGTGGAATATCCTTTGACGGGTGGGAAGAGCTTGACTTCGGCCCAGACCTTCCATTTACTATCGATGAAGACGGAGCTTTGTCTGTAGTACCAGGTCGACTTATTCACGGCAGAAGCGATGATCGTGCCCCCAGGTGTACTGCGAACAAACAAACCGTTCTTATAATCAATTTTCAGGCTTGAAAAGGAATCAACAGGTTGAGGTGGGCAGTTACAGTTCGGGTTGCCAGGTGGATGATTATAAATTGGAGGCGGCGGAACACTAACTCCGGACGGCAGATTGAGCACCTGTCCCGCATAAATCAAACTGGGGTCCCAGATCTGTGGATTAACCGCCAGAAGGGCCCTCACACTAATTCCGGTCCTGGCCGCGATTTTCCCGAGAGTATCGCCCCACTGAACAATATAAGTGCCACCATAAGTGGGGTAGGAAACAGGCACCGAGGCGGTTCCCGCTGGCATATATAACACCTGTCCCGCATAAAGCCGCCAGCCAAGACCCGGATTCGCGGCACGGATGGCTGCAACCGTGGTACCACAGTGAAACGCGATCCCGCTCAAAGTGTCGCCCCATTGGACGGTCATCGTGCTGCCGCAACCGGACCAAGCGGAGGCGCCGCCCACTGAGGCAAATGAGCTAACCAGAATCGCAACAACGACCACCCATTTGAAAAGTCTTTTAGTCATTGCATTCTCCCTTATGGCATCTAGCCGGAATACGTAAAAAGCGACTGAAGGGCAAAACCGGGCAAAGTATATGTATAGAATACCCGAAAAATGCCTATTGTCAATAGAGAATTGAGGGTAATCCCAAGGTATTGTCAGACAAAAGCGTTTGGATTTAATCAAGCTGGGTCAGCGGAATTCCGGAGGCGCATAAGGGGCAATTTTCGGGCGTCCAGATCTCATTGGGCAGAGTTGCAATGCTCCTGAACGGAAGGCCCTTCTCTGCAAGATATTTTTGTCCTGTTTCGCCCAAAATTAACAAAGCGCCGACCACGACCGGGCTGGCACCAAAGGATCCCAGCTCGGCCAGCGTCCCGCGAACTGCTGAACCGGCATTGATGACATCGTCCACGATTGCGACCTTCCGGCCCCGGATCATTTTTGGGAGGGGATATGGCAAATGATAGGTAGCAGAATACAGGGCATTCGAACTCTTATATACCATTCGTTCTGTATAGAAAAAATCCAGTCCCAGCTCCGTTGCGATGATTTCCGCTATCAGCGTGCCGCCAACCATGGGACCACAGACCGCATTGATCTCAAAGGCAGAAATCTTGTGAGCGAGTTCGACGATAAACGGCCGGATATCTTCCGGGCGCAGGAATAACCGGTCAAGGTCCAGCCATAAATTCCCATGATGGCCTGATTCGAGCTTGAAATGTCCCTGGCGGGGATGTAACAGATTTAGGAATTCCTTTTGCAGGGCTTCGTCGATCAGGTCGTCGCTCATTTTTGCCTCTTCAAAGAGCCGCTTCCGAAGTCTGCTTTACAATGAGGGCGCATATTCATCGAGCAATGCCTCCACTTCTTTGGCCTTTTCGGCGATCTCGTCGCTTTCAAAGTGCTCGATCTCGAACAGATGGGAAAGCTGCTCATATAACTCGGGCATGCCTAGAATCTCCTCCAGCTGTTCCCGGATCCATTTATTGTAGGCGATCGGGTACGTGCGGCGGGCGATGAATAAGGCTTGCAGGAACTCACGATAGGCATTGTAAAGCCGGTCTAGGGATTGAAAATACAGCCCACGTTCGATATAAAGTGGAATGTGATGCAAGTTGTTGAGGCAGTGCCATCTCACCATGTCCAGCCTTTGCCGGCGCAAGTCTTCGTTGTAATAGGGAAGCCATTGTTCTTTGAGCCGTGCGTAATAATCACTCCCCTGCCACAACGGAACGCTGTATGCCAAAAAGTTTCCAATCTCCACTTCGAAATCATCGGGTCCGCCCCCCTCGTCTCGTTCCCGCGGACGAAACACGCCATGAATAAAATCCGGATGCACGACTGAATACTTGCCAACTTTATATAAGGCTCGGATCGTGTGATTTGTTTGCTCCAATTCTTCCCAGCCCGCTTCCAAAGAACTTAACTGTGATCGTGAGGTGTCAGGTTTAGCAAGCATGATGACATCCAGGCAGCTATCCCGCGTGGCTTTGCCGCGTGCACAAGAGTTGACGAGTAAGACTGCGTCAATTTTGTAATTGGATACAAAGAAATCGACGATAGTATCTGCAGCAGCCTTGTGTTCGGGAGTGGGGTAAGTTGCTTGTAAAAGCATAGTCTCTCTATTTCTCCACCAGGAATACAAACCTGGACAGTCGCCGTTCGCGGGTCAATGTGTGGACGGTCGATAAGAATTTTTGTAACCCGTCAAACCGTTCTTCGCCTTCGATCTTGATCAAGTCCGCGCGGTGTTTTTGGCGGGAGGCATGCCAGCGCCCCGAAGTCAATTCGATGTTCCCGGTCACATCTTCGCAACGGATGAGTTTGAAGCCTGCCTCTTTGATCAGCGTTTCCGTCATTCCCAACGGGACAAAAAGGAAGAAGCCAATACTGCTGCGGGCTGCCAGTTCTTCGTTGGAGACAGGACCCGTAATGACGACCGGGTCGGTGAATAAAGCACGTTTGC
Source organism: Anaerolineales bacterium (assembly GCA_035298105.1). Lineage (GTDB taxonomy): Bacteria > Chloroflexota > Anaerolineae > Anaerolineales > Villigracilaceae > Defluviilinea. Next base: position 43,056 of record DATGYJ010000575.1, read on the forward strand.
CTGGCTTCAAGACGCGCTGCCATTCCTTTAGGTATTCAAGCCGGTTACGGAAATGATTCATGGAATCAACACACATGACTGCCTCGAAAGTCTCAGCATCAAATGGCAGACGTTGATCCATATCTGCGATTTGGAATCTGGCATCTGTGATGTGGGTATCCAGCGCGTGCCGTGCTGCGGTTTTAATTCCCTCCTCATTGATATCCAGCCCGGTAATTCGACACTTGAATTTTTTGGCGAGATAAAGCGCGGGCCCGCCTGAGCCGCTGGCTACTTCCAGGACGTGATCACCGGCGGAGAGGTCCAGCCAGTCATAAAACCTATCATACTCTTCAGTCGTGATCCAGCTGTTTTGACCGATGTCCTCTCCGTACGTTTCCCGCCGGACATCTGCCAATACCTGTTCCTTGAAGTTGCCGTAGGTACTGTTGTATAAATCAACTTGGTTTGACATAACTCTCTCTTAACTCTAAAGCGAATGACTTCAGATTCTAAACATTCTTATTGAAAGACTATGTTAATCCACAGTCAGCATCTTGGATAGGTTCCTCGGGAAGCGATGCTCATATGTTGTGGGTCACGTTTATTACGTGAAGTTTTCTGGTATTAGTCGGGCTGGAAGCGTAACCTACCAACATTATTGAATGAATAATGGACCTCTTTTGATCATACTTTGGACAGTTTCTATGTCACCGGATTCTGGCGGAATGTATTCTGTCCACCAGGTAATGCCCGCCTCGGCCAGAGACCGGATCCGGTCCCGTTCTGCCTCCCAATCAGGGCGTCTCGCACTGCCACCCGTCACAATATCGTAGCCATCCAGCGAGCCGCGTTGTCCTTGAATGAAATCCCGCAAGGTGCGAATGTCGTCAGGAGTCAGGAAATGGCTCTTATGTTTATAAGGACAGATACCATCCCAGCGGGCCGCGCGCTGCAGCGGACCTTTAAGCGGGAACCCACCTCCCACCCAAATGGGAATGCGCGGCGATTGAACCGGACGAGGCAATAATGTGATTTCCTTTATTTGATAATATTGACCTTCATAACGAAAAGGTTCTCCACTCCATAGACCGACGAGCACCTCGAGCGCCTCATCCAACATGTGAGCACGTTCTTTGGCATTTTGCATCTCGTTGAAGTGAGTGAAACTGATGTCTGACCCTACGGATTCGCCCGTATCCCCTAAACCAACTCCCAGGATGAGGCGTCCGTTTGAGAGATGATCAATGGTAATTGTCTCTTTCGCAAGCTTCCAGGGACGACGGCGTGCCAGAGGTGTGACGTGCGTACCGAGACGGATGTGCCTGGTCTGCAGCGCGATCGCAGCGAGTGCTACCCATGGATCATACGTTGGCACCTTTTCATTGCTCTGCCAGACAATATAATCTTCCAGAAAGACCCCGTTCCAGCCGGAATCTTCGGCAAGTCCTGCCAGGTTTGCGAGAGTACGCGCATCGCCCCAGGGACCTCCATTGGGAAGGCTGAGCCCATATTGCATATTTACCTCTATTCTTGCATGATCGGCAAACCAACGATTGCATTCTAACCCACCCTTACCGCTACAGACAAGTTTATAGAAAACACCGCGTCGAAGAGCTTTGACTCGCAGGTCACGTCTGTAACGTGACATAAAAAGTCACGCTGCCCCCATTCAGGGGCTTCGCAAGCG
>DATGYJ010000576.1:0-1915 GCA_035298105.1 Anaerolineales bacterium
GGTGGGTCTGCGCGCTGCACAAGTTGCAAACATCCTGCTCACACTGGGCGAACGCGCGCACCTCATCGCGCAGGCGGCACGCCGCGCGGGCATGAGAAAATCCTTCATTTTTGAGTTCGATGAATTTGATCCCCTCATAGAGTGGTTGAAAACCAACCTGGCCAAAGAGGATGTTGTGCTGATCAAAGGCTCTCATGGGCTTCGCATGGATCGGATTACTGCCATGCTGGAGGCGCGTCCATGAAACAGTCCTCTTTCGTGTTAGGTCTCGCCATGCTCTCATTTGTGATGACAGTGATCTGGGGACCGCTATTATTGCGTGTGCTTCGTCATTTCAGGATTGGCAAGCTGATCCGCGTGGATGAACCAGGACATCACAATGTGAAGATGGGCACACCTACCATGGGCGGTGTCTTGTTCATCCTGCCGGTACTTTTATTGACAGCTTTACTCAATGCTGCCACGCTGATCGGTTTCACAGTGATTGGGCGTTCCGTGCTGGTGCCGCTCATTGTCCTGGTCGGTTACGCCGCCCTCGGCGCGTTGGACGATTGGGAAGGGATTCGCGGCAAGCGCCGCGGCGAAGGCATGCGCGCCCGAACGAAATTTTTAGCGCAAGTGGTTCTCGCCCTAGGAACAGCCCTAGTACTCAAATATATCCTGCAAGTTCCTGAAATGCGCCTGCCTGGTATCAAAGGTGATATTGAACTTGGTTTGTGGTACATCCCGATCGCGGCATTCATTATTGTAAGCGAATCGAACGCGATCAATTTTACAGACGGCTTGGATGGTCTGGCCGGGCTGATCTCGGCTACGATCTTCGCGGCGTTCGGTGGCATTGCCCTCATGCAGGGACAGTTCTATCTTGCTCGTTTCTGCTTCACAATTGTCGGCGCCCTCTTTGGTTTCCTTTGGTTTAACGTGCATCCTGCCGAGCTTTTCATGGGTGACACCGGGTCGCTGGCTTTGGGCGCAACATTGGCAGTCGTGGCGCTGATGACGGGTCAATGGCCTCTGCTGCTGGTCATTGCGGTGATTCCTTTGAGTGAAGCCTTGAGCGTTGTGATCCAGGTCGTTTATTTCAAATTGACCAAAGGGAAACGCTTCTTCAAGATGGCTCCGATCCATCTGCATTTTGAATTGCTCGGCTGGAGTGAGACGCAAGTTGTGCAGCGCTTCTGGCTGATCGGTTTGTTGACTGCCATGGTTGGCATCGGATTGGCATTGGTGTAAGCAATGAAAGATTGGAACGGCAAGCGCTTCCTCATTCTTGGGGCCGCCCGCCAGGGCTTGGCTTTAGCGCGCTGGCTCTCGCTGCATGGCGCCCACGTGATGTTGAGCGATATGCGTAGCGAGGCTGAATTACGCGTAGCACGCGAGTCGCTGGCTGAATATCAGATCCATTGGGCGCTGGGCAGCCATCCACTCGAGTTGCTGGATTCAACCGATGTGCTCTGTCTCTCCGGTGGCATTCCGCTCACACTGCCGATTGTGGCGGAAGCCGTCAAACGAGGGATTCCTCTCTCGAACGATTCGCAGATCTTTATGGAAGTCGTTCCTTGTAAAACAATTGGCATTACTGGCTCCGCAGGGAAGACGACTACCACAACATTGGTTGGACAAATGGCGAAGAAGGCTTATGGCGACAAAGCTTATATAGGTGGCAATATTGGTGACCCACTGATTAATTACGTGGATGATATGAAAGCCGATGATATTGCCATTCTTGAGCTTTCCTCCTTTCAGTTGGATCAAATGACCGTCTCGCCTATTGTCGCTGCCATATTGAACATCACGCCGAATCATCTGGATCGGCATGGCACGATGGAAGCCTATACCGCGGCGAAAGCACGTTTGCTTGATTTTCAAACCGATAAAGATATTGCTGTTTTAGGAAGAGATGACAAAGGCGCCT
>DATGYJ010000577.1:0-6255 GCA_035298105.1 Anaerolineales bacterium
ATCGGAGCTCTTTATATAACAGAGGCGATAGAGATGACAATTACCTTGAGCGATCAACTCCCGGACAAAGATGCGTACTTTGCGCTTTTTCTCACCACGGGCTGGAACGCCCACTACCAGGCCAGTCCTGATGACCTCGAGCGGACCAACCGGAACAGCTGGCTCACCGTCTCAGCGTATGACGGGGATAAACTGGTGGGCTTCGGCCGGGTAGTGACGGACTTTGTTCTCCATGCGATGATCTATGACATGATCGTCCTGCCCGACTATCAGGGCAGGGGCATCGGCAGGATCATCCTGAAAACCCTGCTCGAGCGGTGCAAGGCCCAGGGCATCAAAGACATCCAGTTATTTTGTGCAAAGGGCAAGCGAGCCTTTTACGAAAAGAACGGCTTCGAGGTCAGGGCCGAAGATGCACCCGGCATGCAGCTCAGGCACGAGAAGTAGTTGGATAAGATTGTCAACTCATAAATACGCTGACTCTAGAGATCATAATTGCGTTCCTATAAGGAATTCAAAAACAAAACTCCGGGCACTTCATACAGGCCCGGAGTTCTTTCGAAGCAGATTTACTTCGCCTCCATAAAGTCATTCCAATCCAAACCTAATTGACGAATTACGGCCCGCAACGTACCGAGCTTTATTTAAATCCTTTGCACCCCAATCAGGTAATGAAGCAATCTTTCCATTCTTTCGATTATGCCAAACGCGGTGTGAACCAGCGCCGCGTCGTGGTAATTCTTCACAACCGAGCGCTTTGAGTTTCTTCGATGCTTCACGATATTTCATACAGCCAATACAGTTTCAATCCAAAGTGGAGTATTTTCCTTTGTTGCTTGCAGCACAGGTGGCAAAGGGCGATTTAATTCTTTCAAAGCTCCCACAATCGCCGCAAGCGCATCATTTGCATTTTGGAGAGCATCCTGAATATTGTCACCTTCAGTGATTAATTCAGGCAATAATGGGCAGGTAACAACATATCCACCCTCGGGTTGCGGCTCCAAAACAAGAGGTAACTTATAAATCTGACTCATTCGTTTCTCCTGATCGTAATTCAAAGCTTAGCACAATCCCACTATCCATTGATCGCTTGACCCTCCATGCTTCCGAGCCTGCCTGGCGACCGAAGGGAGGATCGAAGAGTATTCTCACTGCACTGCTTGCTTGGCAATTGTAGATCGTGGTGAGACATTCGGGATCATCATCTAACCAATCTGGTCTCGACCCTTGAATCTCGACCATCACCAATCCCTAATTACCAATTACTGAACCCTTCTGAAACCAAATCATCTACCCCATAAGCCGCATAAACGCTAAATGCAGAACTCGGAGACGCCATATCTCCGAGCTCTTTTATATAAGAATTTATGTCCAGATCCTACCCGGGCATCGGGATGATACCGGTCTGCTGCAGCAATCCCAGCACATCGATGTTGACCCAGGCTTCCGCAATGCGGCTGTTCTCAAGCCGGAAGATCACGATACCGGTGATGTTCCCGGTCCTGCCACTGGGCGGCATGCCCATGAATGGACCATTTTGATGACCCGACGAGTTGAAGCGCCAGACCACCTTGTCTCCTTCGGCGATCAGATCTTCGATGGAGAGGCTCAGGTCAGGGAAGGCGGTCAGGTAGGTGCCCACATACTGCTTGAGCGCTTCACTGCTGTTCACCGTCTCGGGCGCCGGCTCGTGCTGGACGAAATCGGGTGCGTAGACCTGATCCACGACATCCAGGTTATGTTTATTCCAGCCCTCTTCGATCCAACGGCGTACAATGGACTTGTTCTGTTCTGTTGACATCCTAAATCTCCTTTTTAGTTATAAATTTTGAAACACGGTCATTTACCTGCGCTATTCGACATGTTCGCGCGTCCAATCACCAGGAAGGCGATGGCGAAGAGCGCATTGATCACGACAAACACCCAGCCAACCGTCACTGCGCCGCTCAACTGCCTGAGTATGCCGCCGACCGCCACCAGCCCGAACCCGACTGTATTGCCGAGGAACACCCCGTCCCGGGCTGTGGAAGGTTCTGCATTGCGCGCGATCCAGTTCAAGGTTGCGATGCCAAGCAAAGCTCCGCCATATTGGCGGAGCTCGGCAACGATGATCGCCGGAGTTCCGTCCAGCGCACCGAAGGTCAAAACGCCCGGGATGAATAAAAAGCCAAGACCCACCAGCCCCAAATAGATTGCCGCTGCCGAAAAAAATACATTGGGTTTCATGGAATAGAGTTCTCCTTTGATAAATCGGATTTTGTCTCACGAACTTGTGCCTACTATACGGCACAGATCGATTCCCGGCATCGGGAGAACTCCTGATTTCCCCTGGATGTCATCAAAAACCCTCTGTTCTCCAGCAGTTCGATTTGTCCCTTTGGGACAAATCGTGCGGCAAAACAGAGGGTCGCTACAAAATAATTCTTGCAATAGCGGGTGATATCAGAGCAACTGATGTTCCATCGCAAACATGGTCGCACCCGCCCGGGTCGAGACGCCGATCTTGTGATAGATATGCTGGATATGACTGTCCACAGTCTTGTCGGAGATGACCAACTGGAGGGCGATCTGCTTGATCGTCAGTCCGCGTGACAATAAACGCAGCACTTCCACCTCCCGCTCGCTCAAGCCCGCCACAGTTTGCCTGTGTGCTTTTCCAAGGCGGTGTCCGGCGGCTGAAAGGACTGCGCTGACTGCCTCACCGTCGAGCTTTCCAGTATGAACCTGTCCCTGTACTTCGCGGGCAGCCGCTTCCGGCGGAAAAGCAGGGCGATGCGGACGTGCTTCGGTCAGCGCATGATAAACGTCTGCCGCAGACAGAATGCGTGCGGCAAGCGTCTGGCTCGCAGCCGGCAGACCGCGGTGATAACCTGAGCCATCCAGCCGTTCATGATGCAGGGAAGCCAGAGCGCCCAGCCTGGCGAGCACGGGTGTGCGTGCCAGGATCCGTTCCGCATAATAGGTATGTAAACGCACCTGCTCCCACTCCCGGTCTGATAACGCAGCCGTCTTTTCCCAAACGCTCGAGGATATGCCTGTGCGGCCGATCTCTTTCAGCAAAGCGGCGCGCCTGAGAAGCGTCACGTCTGCAGGAGGCAATCTGACCAGGCGGGCAGCTTCTGCCGCCAGGTCTGACACGCCGCTCGAATGCGTCAGCGTGTACGTTGACTTGATATCCACAAAATCCGCAAATGCCTGACAAGCCCCCTCGAACTGCTCCTCCGTCAAGACCTCGTGTGCACCTGGTTGAAGGTCAAGCACGCTTTCCCAGGAGGGCTCCTGATCCAACCCCAGGCATAATTCTTCGGCATGAGCACAAAAGGCTTCGACCAGCGCCGGTGCATACGCCCCACCTTTGCGTTCACGGGCGACATTCAGCGCAGCGTCCAGGCCGCCCAAACGCTGAAAAAGGATCATATCCTGCGCAAGCGTCACTACCAATACGGCAGGTGCGATCGCTTCGCCCTTCAGTCCCTTCGGTGTGCCTTTGCCATCCCAACGCTCATAAAGCTGTCCCAGCCCGTAGATGATATTCTTGTCAAAGCCAAACCGTTCGGCGAGACGCTGCGCTACCTCGCAGTGTCCGGCGAACATCGGCTTGATGTGAGCAGAAGCCAGTAAGCCGCGCCCGACAGCCCGGGCAATGTTCAGGGTCGAATCACCGGCATTTGCCTGGCGGATCGCACCGATGAACGTATTGAGAACGCTGGGGAGATTTCCATTATCGATCTGTGCAAAATCCGCCCGTAACTGTTGCTCATCGCCAACGATGGAGGCGAGCCAATCCGTTTCGGCGTTGCAGCCGATATAGCGTAACAGCGCCTGAAAATAGACCTCGCGCAGGGCTTCCTCACTGTAGCCGCACTTCTCTGCGAGACGTACCGCCAGAATGCAGGCTGACAATGCAAATTCCATCGGCTGTCCCATGCCCAGATCCGTGGCAAGGGACAACGCCGCCATCAATTCGGCCAGCCGCACACCCGAGTGATCTGAGGAGTCTTGAGACATAGCAATCTATTTTACAATGTACTCTGGAAATCGCCAGTTCGAGTTCGATTTTTACCTGGCCGCCATAGGTGGGGTACAGACTCAAGCTTGCTCAACCACGATTCTTTCCTCTTTCTTCTCTTATCTTTCTTTTTCCTCATATCCAACATAAGGTAAAATCACCCCACCAATTTACCAGATCCCAATCTACCGACCCCTAAACCTCATGCCTTCTGATACTCAAGTTATTTACTCCATGAACCGTGTGGGACGCTTCGTGCCTCCCAATAAACAGATCCTGCGTGATATCTTGCTCGGCTTCTATTATGGCGCCAAGATCGGTGTGCTCGGTCTCAATGGCGCCGGCAAGTCCACCTTGCTGCGCATCATGGCCGGACAGGATAACGACTACACCGGTGAGATTGCCCGCAGTCCCGGCTATACCGTGGGGCTGCTCGAACAGGAGCCCAGGCTCGATGAAACGAAAACCGTCATCGAGGTGGTAAAAGAGGCGGTCCGTCCCATTGTGGAGCTGCTGAGGCGCTATGACGAGGTCAATGCCAAATTCACCGAACCCGAGGCAGATTTCGAAGCGCTCGTCGCCGAACAAGCCAAACTGCAGGAAGAGCTGGACAAGCACGACGCCTGGAACCTCGACAGCCGCCTGGAACTGGCAATGGACGCCTTACGCTGCCCGCCTGCGGAGATGCCCGTCAGCGTTTTATCGGGCGGAGAACGCCGGCGGGTCGCCCTGACCCGACTGCTGCTCACCGAACCCGATATTCTCCTGCTCGACGAGCCTACCAACCACCTGGACGCCGAGTCAGTGGCGTGGCTCGAACATCACCTGCGCGAATACAAAGGCACGGTCATCGCCGTCACGCACGACCGCTACTTTCTCGACAACGTGGCAGGCTGGATCCTGGAACTTGACCGCGGCTACGGTATCCCTTGGAAGGGCAACTATTCCTCGTGGCTCGAACAAAAACAGGAGCGCATCCGCCTCGAGGAGAAATCCGAATCGAAACGACAGAAGACCCTGGAACGTGAACTTGAATGGATCCGAATGTCGCCCAGAGCACGCCAGTCGAAGGGACAGGCACGTATCACTTCCTATGAACAACTGTTGAATCAGGAAGCTGAGAAACGCCGTGAAGAACTGGAAATCTACATCCCGCCTGGACCACGGCTTGGAGATATTGTCTTCGAGTTTGACGGAGTGACGAAGTCGTTCGACGAGCGGCTCATTCTGGACCATTTTACTGCTGCCGTTCCCCCGGGCTCTATCGTCGGGATGATTGGCCCCAATGGGGCCGGCAAGACTACTTTACTTAGGATGATCGTCGGAAAAGAAGAACCTGACAGCGGCTCCATCAAACTTGGCGAGACTGTTAAGTTAGCCTATGTCGATCAATCGCGCACACTCGACCCTGAGAAAACCGTCTATGAAGAGATCTCGCAGGGCGCTGATACGCTGGAACTGGGGAATCGCAAGATCAATGCACGCGCTTATTGCGCCTCGTTCAACTTCCTGGGCTCCGATCAGCAAAAGAAGGTGGCTGTGCTCTCAGGCGGAGAACGCAACCGTGTCCATTTAGCGAAGACTCTCACTGAAGGGGCAAATGTCTTATTGTTGGACGAGCCAACCAATGATTTGGATGTGAACACGCTGCGCGCCCTGGAGGAAGCCCTTGAAGAATTTGCCGGGACAGCCCTCGTTGTGAGTCACGACCGCTGGTTTCTGGATCGGATTTGTACTCACATTATCGCGTTCGAAGGCGATTCACAAGCGAAGATGTATCTGGGCAATTGGTCCGATTACGAAGCGATGATGAGAGAGAAGTTTGGAAAGGATTTGACCCCGCATCGGGTCAAGTATAGGGTGCTGAAGAGATAATTGTCCCGTCATTGCGGGTGCTGCCAAAGCGCCACTCGCAATGACGCGAACAACAAAAGAAGCGTCCTGAAAGACAAAATGCATCTTACTGGCTTCGTCGCTGATCCCATTGCCGCTCGCCTGGTGACTGTTTCAAATCGCCACGCTGTTCCCTGGATACAAGTGGGAAACAAGTCCGAGCGAAAAGAGAACGACTACCTCCTTTGAAGAGAATGAACCGGATCATGAAAAAAACAGTTTCAATAGCTCAACGACTCCTTTTCTCGCCCTGGCATTTTCTATTCCTCAGCATCTATTTCCCCTTCTGGATGTATGATCACAATATTCAGGACGTTTTATTTCGGGACTTCGTCAGGCCCCTTCTCATTTCT
>DATGYJ010000578.1:0-8057 GCA_035298105.1 Anaerolineales bacterium
CCCGGGGTTTTCCGTCCACTGCCAGTTCCCAAGCACGATATAGACTTAACCAAGGACGATTGAGGATCAGCTCTTCCGGCAACGTTTCGATCCAACTGAATACCATCGCATAGTTGCCATGTTCCCAAAGGGCTGAGGCAAGTTTTTCTACGAGTAGTGCTGCCCGCCCATGGTCATGGGCAGCGAGCGCGTGATGGACTGCCTGAGGAAGCATGCCGGCTGATTCGTACCAATGCTCAGCACGGGTATGTAATACAGGCAAAAATTCCGAAAATTTTTGTTTCAACTGGCTGGACAGTAAATCTGCAAACAGATGATGGTAGCGATACCATTGTCTGTCATCATCCAGCGGCATGATGAATAGATTAGATTGTTCCAGATATTCCAGGACTGATTGACCTGAGGTGAGCACAGTATTTCCACTGGATTGGATTAATTCTTTCCATTCCGTTCCCAGGAGCATATCGCAGAGAGGCGAGCTCAATTTTTCCAGCATGGATGTTTGTAGCAAGAACATCTGGATATGCGGAGGCTGCCGTTTCAACACCTCTTCGACTAGATAGTCCAGCACATACCGATGGCTCCCCGAAAATGCCTGGATGAATTCGCTGACATCACTGCGTCCCTGGATGGAGAGCGCTGCCATTTTCAATCCCACCACCCAGCCTTCTGTGCGTTCCTCCAGCGAGTGGATATCTTCAGCGGATAGCCCGAGGCGCATAACGGTATTTAGAAATTCAGTGGCCTCGGCAGGATTGAAACGTAGTTCCTGAGTACGCAGCTCCAAGATTTGTCCATGAGCGCGCAAGCGTCCTAACTGTAGAGGCGGATCGGCACGCGTCGCAATCACAAAATGCATGTTGGCCGGAATATGATCCAAAAGGTATGCCACTGTCTCATGTACGACATGTTCGGTGATGAACTGGTAATCGTCCAACACCAATACATATGGTTCAGCGACTTTCCCCAGGTCGTTGATTAGGGAGGCCAGGATAATATGCGGTGGCACCCGTTGAGGAGATCCCATGATTTGTTGCGCTTCAAGCCCCAAGCCCTCCTCGATGCTATCTAGCGTGGCGATCAGATAAGAAAGAAAGCGATATGGATCATTATCGCCATTATCCAAAGATAGCCACGCCACCGGCAGGGAGGTCTGCGTGATCCACTCAGCCAGCAGGGTGGTTTTGCCAAACCCAGCGGGCGCGGAAATCAGAGTTAGTTCCTTTTGCTCGATTTCACTCATACGATCCACCAGCTGTGAACGTACGACCCGGGCGGCAGGTGCTGCTGGAATATAGAGTTTTGTCTTGAGAAGCGGGAATGCGGGAGAAGCTCCAGAAGGGACTTTTACTGGTTGTGCTTTTTCATGGCCTCGAATTTGCTCATACAACCGCCGCGTTGCCAGCTCTGGTTGTTGGTGCATTTGTTCATTTAGCAAACGTGCCAGTTCTTCATACTGATGTAAGGCAGCTGTTCGTTGCCCTGAGCGGGCGTAGAGATCAATCAAAGCACGGCAGGCAGGCTCGTGCAGTCGATCCAAGGCGAGCCAGCGTCGGGTGTAGAGAATCGCCTGATCCCATCCACTTTGCTGGGCGTATCCGCAGGAGAGGCGCTGCAACACATCTGCAAATTCTTGTCGCAGGCCATCCCGCTGGAAGAATTGCCATTCATCAAAACTCGGGCAATCCGTTAGGTTCAATCCTTCTAGAAAATCACCACGGTACGTTTCCGCGGCCTTATCAAGGACTGAAAGACAGGTGCCACACAGTTCTTTTGCCGAATGCCTATGTTCCTGAACTTGCGCCAGGGATTTATGGAAAGAAGCCACATCCACCCACAATTTGCTCTTTCTTTTCAGAGTGATTGTTTCCCGGTTTGCCTCGATCCACCCAGGCAGGCTGGAGTTCAAGGAGGAGAGTGTGCGGCGAAGGCTCGCTAGCGCCTTCTGCTGGTTCCCCTCTGGCCAGAACATCGTCGCGAGAAGCTCCCGGGGAGATTCTCGCGGACTAAAGCTCAGATAAGCAAGCAGAGCCACGCCTTTGCGGGTTTCGAGTTTGATGGGACACCCTTTTACCTCTACTCGGGGGGTTCCCAGCCAGAATAGCTTTAGCGCATCCACGAGCCCTGCCTTTCTCTAATGTTCGCGGAAAGTACAATTACATTTTACTCACTTTGTAAAGGTCTGCGCAAATAAAATCAAACCGCATTTGTAAATAGAGGGTAACCAAATCCATTTCCCCTTTACTTATCGGAGATCCTTCACAAGAAGGAGATTAGACAGATCACTCTGATTGGCACAAACCAGTAGGCAAGATCATCGATTTTATTGTGACACAGGATCCCAGGTTGAAAGAGAGATCCAAGATTTTATTTGGCATTAGTTTCGGCGACATTCTTGCTGGGCGAGCCGCGGCGTTTGAGCCACGTATCGATGGCGTCGTGCTGTTCGGCGGCCCCTTCGATATGTTTGAAGCTGCATTCCATCAAATGCCCGCAATTGGTCGAAGTCTATTTCAAAGAGGCTATAAGGGCGTGTTAAACGGCCTGGTGAATGTCAAAATGCGGCGCAGTGTTGCCCTGCGCTGGGGCATAAATAATGGCCTGTATACCATGGGAAAAAGTAACCCTTACGAGTTATTCAAGGAATTTGCCAGATATACCTTGAAGGATGTCCACGAAAAGATAAACTGCCCAGTTCTAACTATGTACGGTGAAAATGATCTTTACGTGGTGGACGGTGTTCAGGATAAGCTCTTTAAACGCGCTTTCCCGAATTCGAAATGCAATACTCTAAAAGCCTTCACAAAAGAAATGGGCTCGGCTGAACACTGTCAGATCGGTGCAATGGAGCAGGCGGTTCAGGCTTTTGAAACCTGGATGAAGGAAAGTGGTTTACTTTGTCGCGCCACTGAAAACTGAATTTGCCCGTGACCGACGAACTGTGAACAAAATTTTGATATATGTTGGATCGCCCCGTCACCGTGGAAAATATTTGTAACTATCTCCTGTTGTACATTCGGAGGTGATTATTGAAACAATTCGCCGAATCCTTCCTGGAATCAAAACCGCTCACCTTGCCGTACGAATGAGCTTTCACTATATTCGTGATGACATTCGCTATGCAAGGATTCCTCTAGATTCAAATGCATCTGTGGCGATTTGGAGAAGGTTGGAGACTACACCAGTAGATTAGTGTTTTTAGCGCCAGGTGCCAGTTAGCCGGCACCCCGCGTAACTTCATTTGTAAATTCTTGTGTGACTGAATTTCTATCGCATTTTCCCGTAAACGCCATTATTCCAGTATTCTTTTGATGGCATCATTTTGTCGATCGGTGCCCGTTATGTGATCTCCAGCGAGAGATGGAATAAATCAAACAAAGGAATACAATCGGTCAATCGATGGTGTTGGGAGAGATGCGTCATAGGCGAGTACCCGGAATTCATCTGCAATCTGTTTCATCTCGTCTCGCGCAACATTAGCATGGCGCGCAATGACTAACTCAGCGTATTTGGTGTCAAGCAATTGTTGTAACAATGGAACCATTAATGGTCCGGGAACTAGTTCAAGAATACGCATGTTCAATGGTGTAAGCGGAATATCAAGTGAGTGTAGAACCTGAAAACCCTCCCGAATTGCCTGTAGCATCAACTGCACACTTCCACGGTCATGGGCCAGCTGGTGGATGTTACCATCTCGCATGTAGATCGCATTCGCAATCGGACTAACCAGCGCAGCGTGAGTCTTCAGCCAGGCATCCATATTTTTGCGGATGACGGTCGGAAAACCAGCAGACCTAAGAATTTGTGCGATTTTGCTGAGGCGCGGGGTCGAATGACCGCCGAGTTCGCCAAGAGATGTGGGTTGCAGAACTCCGAACAGTATGGTCGCACGGACAGTATTACCTTCTCGCGTACCGCCAGCCCCTGGAAACCCCAAAAGTACTCGTTCACATCCGAGAGCCGCAACTATCTCATTGGGTCCGGTTGCATTGTTCAACATGAATAGTATGCTTGGGGTATAACGATTGGCTGACAAGCGGGGAAGAACTTCAACCAATTGGTTTCTGCGTACCAACACCATGATCAAGTCGTATGTATCGTCCGGCATGAGAGAATCTACAACGTTTACATGGGTAATTGTAGATTTTCCAGTGGTTGGATCCTCAATAACAATTCCAAGCTCTCTTATATCCACAAGCCGCTGTCCCCGCGCCAGGATAGAAACGTTCTGTCCCGATTCTTTTAGACGTGCCGCATAAAGACTGCCGAGGACTCCAGCCCCATAGACTAAGATGTTCATCTGAGCGGCTTCTTTCCAGTGCATTTTAATCCATTGTCTTCTCTGCTAAGATTACTTCCATCTGGTCAACAATGGGCTCTGAGGCTTTGGGCCAAAAGATCACTCCCCGCAAGGATCCAGCAAATGCCAAAAATTCATCATCTGAACAACGCCATGGCCAGCCCATCAGCCAGGCCTGAACCCTGGCAATCACCGGGTGTTTTTGGCGAAAGCGGCGCTCCAAACCGGCAATTTCATCTACGGTAAGGATTTTCTGTGCAGGGACGTATATAACGTCTCCGACTTCGACCAAGACTGCTGGGTGTTTGCAGATGTTGAGAAACCAATCGGTGACGCCAAATGCCGAGACAAGCATCAATTCTTTGCTTATCGAATTGTAATTCTTAGCATAAAGCACTGTTTTTCTGGTCTTTCCAGTCTTGCGACCAGTATGCGTCAATACCACCATTGTTCCACCAATCAGGCGCTTTAATCTAGACCGATAGATGAACCGGATCACGGGGGTAAGTACGCGATCAATGATCTTCTTCCATATTCTCCGCCTGAGCAATGGCCTTTCTTGAGCTTGGCCTAGAGATGAACGGGATATCGGATTACTCTTTGTATTACTCATTGTTACTCAAACTTTCTTTTCTGCAGCATAAAGGCAGATTTCTGCCTTTTCAAACGCTTGTCATGAACAGTTTGGCAGAGAACGCCTAGGCGTGTCTGGAGATTGAGCGCGATGTATTACCAACTATGAGAATGTAGAGGAGAAAAAATCCGACGGCGATCCATTCCAACCAGTAAATTTGCCCTTTACCAAAGGCAAACATAAAGAATGGCAGCAGTCCAGCACCCATTCCAAAATATAAAATCCCGGTAGAGAAGCGAGGGTGATACCTGAGTGCAGCTACAGAGAACCCAAAGGCTATGCCGGAAATCATGAAATGTACCTGGGACCAGAACGAGTGAATTTCTGGCGTGTTGATCGGATTCAGGGCGCTCATGATTAATGCAAAGGAGGCAAGCAAGCCTGACAACTGCGCGACAGCCAGCAATCTTTGGTGGGCAAGGGCATGTTCCAATCTCCATTGAGATAGCCCTAAGAACCAGACAGCCTGGAACAAGGCTGCTAAGATCACGCCGGACTGATAGAAGGCCGCTCCTTGTGGATTGTCAATCTGATTGCCGAGATCGCTGAGCCAGTTTCGGAGGGGGGTAAAAGGAAGGGGATATTGAGTGTAAGCAAGGATGGTGAACGTGATGTAGATCACAGCGGCCGGAAATCCAGAATAAAAGCAGATGGAAAATCGCGGTTTCATGTCTGTATCCTCTTTGCATAGCAGAGAAGAACAATGCCTCGAAAGTACGATGTTGATCTTTCACGACCTGCAGACGTAGCCACAGGTGCGCCTCATGCTTGGAGCTACACTTTCGTAAACCAGATCAAGGTTTCGCCAGCAGATTGAGCTGTCACGGGTCCGTTTCTCAATGCAGTCTCCAGAGCACGTAATCCAGTTTGATACTCACGTTCGCGTAACAGGTGCAGCATGGAGTAACCTTTTTTCCGAACCAATCCAAGAAACTGTGCACCCAACTCAACCTCTTCACCCTCAAATAAGGTTCTCTTTCTTAGATAATTTAGGCAGTTTTGTTCTGCAGCTTTAATAATTACTTGGGTAGTGGGGTAGCGACTCTGGTCGACCAGTACCGTCCCAGGGAAGAATTGCGCAATGGGTCTCTGTTCGATCTGTTTGTGAGATTGAGTAACGATGCACGCCTTGCCGCCCGACTTAAGGACGCGATGGATTTCCGCAAACGTCCTGTTGATGTCAGGAACATGGTAAATGACGTCCGTCATGTACGCAAAATCAAAAAAATTAGCCTGGAATGGAATCTTTTCTGCTTCCCCTACCTGGTATACAACGAATCTATTCTTTTGCCGAGCTCGGCTTAGCATCCCTTCCGACGGATCAATGCCATAGAAGTAATAGTCGCGTTCCTGCGTGATCCTTTGAAATTGATCTGCGTAATTGCCCGTGCCACAACCAATGTCTAGAATGCTCAAGGGTCCCCGAGCAGGCAGCTCTTTCAAAAATTGATTGATGAGCTCAACATCGCTTTCTCTGACATCATCGTAGATTTTGCTGATTTCGTTGTAATTGATTTGCTGCATAAAATTTTACCCTGTCTGTTTTCGATGTGGATACATCTTCGCTTATCTTGTCTCACGATATTGGCTTCTGACCGCTGATTGAAGTGACTAAATAAACCGAGAAGACAATCCCAAAAGCACCGACTATCGTGAAGAATGTTAGTCCGGCGAGGCTGCCGGATTGTCCCAACTCCCCGGCGTAGCGAATCGTGCAATAGATTAATTCCCCCAACGCGATAAGAAGGAGTGGCATTGCCCATTTCCGATAAGAAAGAACCCCGTATCCCCCCAGGACTAGCGCTGCCGAGGTCAGGCATTCGGCTACTAACAGGTAACCTGTCTCGATTGGTAAAGTTTTCGCCTGCGGATATCCGTAGAACAGGAATAAGAACGACCAGGTTCCAAACATCATCAAACCCATTGAGATTGAGAATATCGCGGCTGCCTTTTTCATGAGATTTCTCCTTGGGAAGGCATCGGCGCAGGAGCGGTGGAACGCTTCCACGCAGTTGGGATCAGGTAAATTGAGCTAACCACCAGACAGACGATTACCCAGAAAGGGGTATCCGGGGCGGAAACGCCATAAAAAACAACTTGGTTTACAGCCCGCAGGATCCAAAATAGACCAATCGCAGCAGTAACGGCCTGTCCGATTCTTGTCGTAAGCAGATCTTTTCGTTGAAATAGCGAGAAATAGGCGAAAGCCAGGCAAATAAACGCGAGATGAGCATTCAAGGTATAAACCGTTGCCTGATTATCAAGACTTAGGCAACTTAATGTTTCCCTCCAATTCAGTGCTTTCCCGAGGCTAAGATGAAGCAGTCCAAAGATCAGGTTTAGGATGCCTCCCACGAGTAACAGTATCTTATGCATTTTATCCTCCGAATATTGACTCCTAGTTACAGTAGCAGATCCTGACGCAGTGTTGCATTTTGTCGAGTCAGGAAGAGCTACACCATTGCCACACTCACGCAATATCATTTCACGTTGCCTGAAACCGCTTGCGTACCACGGCCAGATACAAGATCACTAAGACGGACCAAATAAGATTGCCAAGGTAGACCGCATCGCCATGAGTTCTAAGCAGCATTACACTGACACTTCCGAAATAAGCCAAATACAGGATTGTCAGTAGGTAGCCCCATCGTGAGAGCGAGAATAACCCATAGGCGATGAGCAATCCGAGCCCAGCGATGAAAGGCAGGATCCAGTTCCCAGTTGACCCTGGTAGCCCATGTACCTTTGCAATCACATTACTTGTCTGAATAGGATCTGCAAACAGAAATATCACCAAAACTACGGCCCCAAAGGTGTAGAAAATCGCGATGAACAGCAGGCCGATGGGAATATTTATTCTTAACTTCTCCATGCATTTTCTCCATTGCTGCCTATCATAAAAAAGGCCCGTAACAAAATCGTTACGGGCACGCTAAAGGAGAGACCAAGCATGTTGGGAAATCAATTTTGGTCTTCGGTGCTTCCATCGAGTAGATGATCAATGTAATCCTGGAGCTGTGAATCCACGCCTGCTCCCTTCAAGACTCTCAACAGTTCAATCATAGGTTTGCCTTCATCGAGGAAAATTCGCATATAGCTCTCTGGTTCGGCGAGTTGCACGCT
>DATGYJ010000579.1:0-25881 GCA_035298105.1 Anaerolineales bacterium
GTCACCTGGCGTGTAGAAATCCTTGATGATCGCCGCATTCTCATAACCCATTCCAAAATAGAATTTGCGGGCCGGCTCGTAATATGGCGTCCCCGAAGTTTCCGCGATCAGCATCCGTCCACCCAGTTTACGGACTGCGTCCTCGCTGGCGGTCAACAAAGTGCGCCCCACTCCATGGCAGCGGGCCTCCGGGTCAACGGCGATCCAGTAAAGATCAAATACTCCATCCGTCAAATCACGCGGACCATAAATGGCAAAGCCGAGCACTCGATCCACATCCCGATACACAATAAAGTGATAGCCGCTGCTCTCCGGCCCCAAAGTCAGATACTCCGTCCACATTACATGGACAGAGTCAACTTCTTCCTGGCTGAATACACCTGCCCTGGCTGTGATGCTCTGGATCTGCGAACCGTCTGCTTCTGTTGCTGTAATGATCATGAAATTTGTCCTATGTGGTCCAAGATGTGGAGAAGCTATATTGTCTCTATATTTCTTGTTTTCGACAAGTCTTTCAGGCAAAGAGATCATAGATTACCAGGGACGTTCCCTGCGCCTATTCTGCCGAGTCGGGCGTTACAGTGGGATACTTCTTCATCTACGGCTGGGCGGGCCCGGAAGATTGTATCAAATATCGGGGTTAAATACTCTCAAAATTCCATTTGGACGGAACTTACGTCTATCACGTTGTAGAAATCTTTCTCTTCGGACATAAGGCCTCCGAACACAGCCTTATCTACGAACCAGATCACAGGGATCGCGAAAAGCGGTAAACCATGACTCTATTCTACATGAAGCGGGGACAGCCGACTGTTATAGGAAAATGTCAATAATTGTTCCTGCCATACGTTACTGCCCTCCATTTTTGCTTTGGAGTACAATGCCTTTCAGCCCCTCCGCCTTTCCGACTGCTCAGCCCCGTGCTGCGCACGGGCCCAAGGGCGGGTGCAAGAGTCCCAATCTCTCAAAACGATGCATTCCGGTCGTGTTCGAGGAAGGTGTAGGAGCTGAATCTCTCTTAGGAGCCTTTTATGTCCATCACTCTCGATGGTTCGTCCCTCACCATTGAAAAACTCGTTGCGATTGCAAGGGATAATGAGAAAGTGGAACTTGCCCCTGAAGCATTGGAGCGCATTAAGGTTTGCCGCCTCATGCTGGAGGAGAAGCTTGCCAATAAAGAGGTCATGTACGGCACAAACACGGGGATTGGCGAGTTTTCAGAGACGATGCTCAACGATGAGCAGGTGAAGGAGTTCCAGAAATATCTGATCTACAACCATGCGGCAGGGATTGGCGAGCCTGCACCCATAGAGTATGTCCGTGCAGCGCTGACAGGACGGATCAATGTCCATGCGCATGGGAATTCCGGTTGCAGACCCGAGATCACCTTAACACTGGTGGAGATGCTGAACAAAGGCGTCACACCAGTTGTTTGTCAGAAGGGGTCAGTGGGTGCGAGCGGCGACCTTGCCCCGATGGCGCAAGCCGCGCTGCTGCTTATGGGGGAAGGCGAAGCCTTCTATAACGGCGAACGGCTGGCTGGTCACGATGCAATGGAACGGGCCGGGATACCGGTGCCAGGCTTGCAAGCCAGAGACGGTCTGGCGGCGATCAACGGCTCCAATTTGTTGACCGCCATGTCCGCCCTCCATATTTACGACATGGAACAGTTCCTTAAGCAGGCGGAGATCGCGGCAGCAATGTCTATTGAAGCGCTGCTCGGGAACATGAAGCCCTACAATACCAAGCTGCATGAGTTGCGCGGATTTAAAGGCGCGATTGCCTCTGCCAGGAATATTGCCAAGGTCATCGCAGGTTCTGATCTCACCACAGGTAAGATGAAGACCAAAGTGCAGGATGCCTACTCAATGCGCTCAACGCCGCAGGTCATCGGTGCCGCGCGGGATGCAGTTGCGTATGCCCGTTCGCAGGTCGAGATCGAGCTGAACGGCGTGGGCGATAACCCGATCTTCGTGCCTGAGTTGAAGTTGACATTGACCGGTGCGAACTTCCAGGGCACGCCTGTTTCGTTGCCAATGGAGATGGCAGGTACGGCCATCACGATGGTCTGTGTGCTTTCAGAGCGGCGCATGAACCGCTTGACCAACCCGGCTCTCTCGCAGGGACTGCCCGATTTCCTGGCCCACGAGCCTGGGTTCTACTCTGGGATGATGCTCAGCCAATACACTGCTGACCACTTGATCGTGGAGCAAAAGATTTTATCTGCGCCCGCCAGCATTCAATCCATCCCGGCTGCAGCGGACCAGGAAGACTTTGTTTCGATGGGCTTGAACACTGCCCTCAAGAACCGCCAGATCCTCGATAACGCCTATGGTGTCTTGGGAATCGAATTCATGGCCGCTGCACAGGCATTGGACTTTCGCGAGTTCCATCCCGGCAAAGGAACACAGAAGGCGCGTGAAGTGATCCGCCGGCATGTGGATCACTTGCATGTGGATCGACCGTTATATAATGATCACAACAAGATGAAAGAGCTGGTGAAATGTGGGGAAATCCTGGAAGAGGTCGAAGGAGTAGTCGGTGAAATGGATTAGCGATATCCGGGGCAGGGGACATCCCTGCCCCAGATCCGTCAGGCAAAGCTGAGTATTGACGGTTAATGATTGGGAGTGTCAGGATAACAGCGGCAGTTTCGATCTTATTATTACGGTCGATTAGCTATCTATAAGCGGCTCTTCGTAAGGGATGCGGCCTGGCGCGAGATCATCCACCCTCTGGCGATCACAAAAAGAGGAGCTATAGATTTTGGATGTCGTTGCGAGCCATAGGCGATTGCGGACGCTGCGGAGCAGCAGTCCTGTAAGGAAGCAATCTCCTCGAATCGAGGATATTCTTGATTAGAGGAGATTGCTTCGGGCAGGAGAGCACTGCCCTCGCAATGACATGATTCTTTGGAGCCAATATGATCCTCACCGAAGTCAATTTCTTCTCAGAGACTCTGATCATGCGCTGTGCCATGCATGTCCTTTTGCCGCAACGCTCACTGGCAGATGCACAGAAGAAACCGAAAAAGAAATCCCGTACCTTATATCTCCTGCATGGCCACTCTGACGATCACACCGCCTGGCAGCGCTGGACCTCCATTGAGCGCTACGTGGAAGGTCTAAACCTGGCGGTAGTGATGCCCGCGGTCCATTTGAGTTTTTATACGGATATGGCTTATGGAGGGAAGTATCTGCAATTCGTCAGCGAAGAAGTACCGGCGGTCATGCGCGACCTCTTTCCCTTATCTTCTGACCGCAAAGACAATTTCGTCGCTGGTCTATCCATGGGCGGATATGGTGCTTTCAAACTGGCACTGACTCATCCCGATCGTTATGCCGCTGCGGCCAGCCTTTCCGGTGCTGTAGATATAGACGAAGTGGTTAAGGCGAAAAAAGATGATCCGGCAAATAAAGCCTGGCTCATGGAGATGCGCACGGTCTTTGGTGATCTCAGCAAAGTTCCCGGCAGCAAACATGATCTGTTTACGCTTGCCAGGAAAGCTTCTAGAGCACCTGTCAAACCGCGACTATATCAATGCTGCGGCACGGAAGATTTTCTGTATGCCGACAACCTCCGCTTTCGTGACATCGTTCGTAAGCTGCCCCTCGATCTTACCTATGAAGAAGGACCGGGCGAGCACAATTGGGCGTATTGGGATGGGATGATCCAAAATGTGCTGGCGTGGATGTTTCTTAACGATAGAGGATAGACCCTCTCTATGGTCCATCGTCTGTGGCCAAGGGATATTTTCGCCCGGAAATTTACCGAATGGCTGTCCTCACCCGGACGCCCATCTGCTCCATATCTTTGAACAGGCAATCCGGATCAACCAGATGTCCCATCATGTGCAGACCGGGCTTACGGACCCGATCATATTGCTTCAATAAGGCGACAACGGGGATCGCAGTTAACTCATAGCCGTCTTCATGTTCGATGCTCGCCTCGACCTGTGCCTGCTTGCCGTTTAATTGACCGGTTGCCTCCACCTTGAGTATCACCCGATAAGGCGGCTTGGTCCTGTTCATGGCCCACCACATCAATTTGCCCAGCGGACGAATGCCACGTTTGGGCGCAATCTTCAGTCCCATCATGATGATCGGAGTGAGGATCAAGTCCGCCAGCAGATTGAACCCCGAGATGTAGAATCCCGTATCTTTGAGCGTCGGGTACATGTCAGGGATACAGCGCAGTTCTTCGAAGAACATGGAATAACAGGTTGCGGTGCCCACCTGCTCGCCGAAATCGAATTTACGCATATCCCAGCTGCCTGGCTTGGTCCACGCACCGTTCTTATAGACCTGCGCTTGATAATGGATAAAGCTTTCCATTAACTCATCCACCGCTTCGGTGTATTCCAGGTTTCCCACATGTAGATAGCCCGCTGTCCTTGCCGACTCAATGCAGTCCAGCTTCGAGGCGGCATAACGGATCATGGCAGATGGCAAGCCGGGGTGATAACCCGCTTCTGTGACAAAGCACAACTTCTTTTCTTTGATCTCCGGTTCGTTTGCGCGCAATACCTCTAACTTAAGGTCAGAGTATTGCACATCAAGATAGTCCACGCCTGCCTCGAGCGCTGCGCGGACGACTGTCTCGGTGTAATGGGTCGTCGGTGCAGCAACCAGGAGAAAGTCCATACGCTGCAACGCTTGCTTAAGGGAAAGGGGATCAGCCGCATCTACCCGTTCAGCACTCAGGCGCTCATTGTGGAGCGAATCCACAAACGCCTGCGCCTTATCCAGATTTCTTCCCGCGATGACGATTTGATCGTCCGTTTCTGCCAGCAGATGTTTAGCAAGCAGTCGGCCGGTTGCGCCATACCCACCCAGGATCAATATGGTATTCATCAGCCCTCCGCAGATTATGATTTCAGTATAGTACTCAGCAGCAAATAGTCAAGCGCCTGTTGGATCAGTAGGTTGGAGAGCCGGCATCACCGATCAGCCATATTCTGTAATCCAATTGTAAGTTGAAAACTGATTGTACATGTGCTACATATAGTGTAGACAAGTACGGCCGCAGAGGTTTAGCGGTGTCTTATTTCTTACCTGGGTGGCAGGGGAGTATTTAGGAAATTCACCCGCAGCATGGTGTAGAGCGGCGCGTCAGTTTCATATTGCAAATGGAGTCGATTTTCCTTTGCACAGGAGGATACGTAACCTATGAAAATTTGGGTGGGAGTAGCGTTCTCCGTCTAAGTAGACTGTTTGAGCTAGGGCCCATGCTATTTGCCGTTACATCCGTCATCGATTTTCTAGGCATGGCGGTCTCTCTTTGGCTGACCCTCTACTTGCTGGGCCGCGGTTTTCCCAGCCGTCTTACATTGCGCGGCGTAGTAGTGTTGAGCTCTTTGTCTGTATTCTTTCTGGGGGCCTACATCGATTTATATCAGCAGATCATTGGCCTGGCAGCTGTCAGAGCCATATTTCTTACGATTGGGTTATCGGTCTGGAATGATCTGGCCTATAAACTTCTTCCCAGTTGGTACCAGAAAACGCAACGCTGGCGTGTTGGCGTCATCTATGCCTTCGGCTTTATTAACATTGTTCTTCTGCTCTGGACCCGTATCGGTTTTGTAGAGAAGCAGAGCGATGTACTGTGGCTGGCACGGATAAGTATGGAGCCACCTGAACTGATTTATGGTCTCTTTCAATTATCGGCCAGCGTTTCAATTCTCTATCACTTCCGAGCGGGATCAAAAGTCGGTGCTGGCTTACAGAACCGGTACTTCCTGGCGGCCTCATTGTTGGCTATCAGTGCAGTTGTCTATGGCGTGTTCGCCCTCGCATTAAACTCCCCCCTCCCCAAAGTGATACCAGATGCGCTGATCCTCAGCGGCGTCAGCCTCCTGGGCTTTGCCGTGGCGCGCTATCAGGCCCTGATAGAGCGTCGGACAACATTACAGGATTTTTCGATTTCTACCCTGGCTGTTTTCTGCTTATCCGATATTTATCTGTTCATCGCCTGGCAAATGGGATTATCACCCATTGCATTAATTCTTGTGACAGCCCTGGCCATTCTTACTCATTCAACCTATAACCTGGTGCGTGAGTCTCTTGATCGCTTGAGATCAAAAGATGAAAGTATATTTCGGCAGCAACTGCGCCAGTTGGAGACGAATGCCGATGGGAATATCCCGCTTAAAGAACGTCTGCAAGACGGCCTGAAACTCTTATGCCAGATCCTTGAATCGACCGGTGCATTTATTGCAGTTTGGCAGGATACGCAGTATATCGTTTTGGCCTCGCATCATTCTATCCCAATTGGAAATGCAGTGCCTTTTCTGGAGAACGAATGCAATGATATTTATCAGCCTTCACCAGAGATCGCAAACAGCGTGGCATGGGTTGTGCCTGCCTTTCGAAGTGGTGATCTGGTCGCTATTCTGGGCATTGGTCCATTGAAGAGCAGCCTTCAGTACACCGAGAACGATCTGGATTTGCTGATTGAAGCTGCAGATCGTATTGGAATCATTACTTATCTTCATAGCCATAAGCCGGTACACAAGGATCGCTTAAAGCCAATCGCATTTGAGGTTCAATCTTACGAAACGAATCTCCAGGTCAGGTCAGAAGAGTTACTGACTACACTCATCACCAACCCTGATCCGCAATTTGTCAAGATGGTGGAGAATGGGCTTCGTAACCTGACGGATTTCATCGACCTTGGGCAATCTTCCTTGACTGAATATTTAGGTGTTCCAGGGGAGACACATATCGAAAAGGGCAAAGCTGTTCAACAGCAATTAATGCAGGCGATTGAAGTGTTGCGACCCGCTCAGGATTGCCCAGGGGAGCCAATCCCGCGCGAGTGGCATAGCTATATGGTTTTGCACGATGCCTATTGGGAGAGGATTCCCAATCACGAGATCATGTCGAAACTTTATATCTCAGAGGGGACATTCCACCGCACCCGGCGCGCCGCTGTCCGTTCAGTGGCGCGCGTATTGCTGGAGAGGAGAAAAACTGTCCAGTAAACACTTGTGATTGCGGTTTGAATCCCAATGTAGGTTGATCTAGCACCAGTTAGCGCTGAAGTTAACAGTTTTTGGCACCTTTAAACCTTGTTTTGGCACTCTCAAAAGGGGATACTGAAAATATGGCAGCCATATTTCCTCGAGCCGGCTTAATTCGTCACAGGAGGTCCAATGCTGAAACAAAACAAACGCAAACTTCCAAATGAAGCCGTATTCATTCCTTGAAACTTTGATCATGGGAGGGACCAAAATGAACACAAAACTTTCAATAAATCGTAAATCTAAAAGGATGCTGGCGAATCTGCTGAGCATCTTTGCAATCCTGGCGATAGCCCTTCCGGTTACTCAAGTTGCCTATGCCGTCTCCTCATCTCCATTTGTAGGACATTGGCAAGCCACTGATATGGATGGCAGTGACATTCGCCTGACGATTAGTGGACCACCCAGCGGGCCACTCCAAATCACGTGGACAGAAAGTTACATGAGCTTCTGCAATAGAGAGGCGGGCATCGTACGCGGAACAGGGCAGCTCAATAAAAGCGATCCGAATCTCCTCGAGGCGGATCTCCACCTGGAATGCTTCACGACCGGTGCATCACTGGATTTTCACCTGGTGTGGCGCTACCACCCGATGACCAGCACACTTTCCAGTAGGTACGACAATGGAGTTGTGACCGTATGGCACCGTCCTGGCCAACCTCTGCCGCCGCCCCCGGTACTGGGTTTGCGCGTCAACTACGGGCATGACTGGGTGGAGAGCTTCTACGAAGGTGGGCACATGGCGTGGGTTACCGTCACCGAAAGCGATGGAGTGACGGTCAAGGCGACCGCCGAGCTGGTCACCGAACCGAAGGATTTCTGGGGTGGAGAGACTGGTTTTACAACGCAACTGGAAAATTGGGTCCCGGCCCAACCGGATATCCAACCGAATGACTGGGTATTTGGCTGGGTGGACAACGGAGCAAGCGCCCAGGTCCAGATCGGCGACATCAGTGGGACGCTTGATCTCGCAAATGATTCCATCACAGGAGCGATCATGGCGCCCTGGATTACAGATCCGGTACAGGTGGAATGTCTCGACTGGGGTTCCGGGCGAGAGCCGCCGTTCGAAAACAAAGATGGTGGTTCTATCCTGACGAACGGCACCGATCCTTATTCCTGTTCCTGGGCAGGCGAGTGGGATATCCAACCCGGGCAGACTGTTGGAGTAGGATACCTGGGATCAGATGGGAACTGGGTGGCAAATGCGTTTGCTACGCCCAATGTCAGGCTCATCGCCTTCCCGGCGGTCGACCAAGTCTTTGGCTATAACTGGCCAGAGGGTAGCGAAGTCTATTTGACTATCAATAACCCGCCTGATTTTACCCAGACAGCAATAGTTGGACCATCCTCCTGGGATCCAAATGATATCTTAGCCTTGTTCGACTTCAATGGTCAATATGATTTGAAGCCTGGTGATTTGGTGACACTCTCGGGGAGCGGAATGGATCTTACCTATACTGTGCTCAACCTATCAGTCACCAATGTAGACGTTGCGGCTGATACAGTATCTGGAACAGCCGACCCTGGTGCAGCGCTAACAGTGGTCCCATTCGAGTTTGGTAATCAGGCTCTGCAGGTTATGGCCGACGAGTATGGCAATTGGTTGGCTAACTTCGCGCAAGTGGGCATCAATCTGGTCGGCGGAATGTGTGGCCGGTCAGAGATGTACAATTTGGTTACCGACAACAGCACAGCAGTAGATTGGTGCACCCCCATTCCCACATTTGTAGCTTATGTACCCGGAAGTATCGAAGGGTATGACTGGACAATAGGCAGCACTGTCTCCATCAACATCAACGATGGCGAATATACCGCTCAGGCAGTCTCTGAACAAAGGCCAGATTTCCCGGAAGGGTCGACGCGCGTGCTCTTTGAGACCTGGCGGGATAACTTCTACATGAAAGTGGGCGATCATATCGTGATGACCGATGGAGTTGCTACGAAGGAAACATCCGTCACGAATTTAGCCGTCACAGACATTAACCTGGCCGCGCAGACGGTGTCCGGTACTTATGATCCTGACTTTGATCTCTCGGTTTCGCTCTCCGGAGAGGCTGCACAGTCCCTTACAACTGACCCAACCCGCGGGACTTGGACTGCAACTTTTGCTGAACTAACGCCTGGTGCCTGGGGAGGAGCCGTCCAACATGATGCGGACGGCGATGGGACATCAATAGATTTCCAGGTCCCTTCCACACTCCTCATTACCAGTACCCAGGATGGGCAAGCGAATGATGGCATCTGTACTTTGCGTGAGGCGATCATTGCCGCCAATACCAATGCTCCCTCAGGCGATATGCAGGGCGAATGCCCTGCCGGGCTGGATGGCCAGGCCGACACCATTGTCCTTGTTGCCGGTAATACCTATTCCCTGACCATCGACAGAACAGACGACACCCCAGCAGATGGCGATCTGGATATTTGGGATAACTCCTCTCCTGTGGACCTGATCATTATGGTACAAGGAGATGGTAAGGCATCTATCTCACAAGATGCATCACAGGTAGATGACCGGGTTTTGGAAAACCACGGGGCAACTGTGCAAATTGAAAACCTGATATTCACCGGCGGCGGCAATGTGGGCGGCGGTGGGGGCATCCTCAATGGCGGTACGCTTGATCTGAGGGCCAGCGAGGTCAGAGGGAATTCAGTCAGCTGGGACGGTGGAGGCCTCTACAACAGTAGCGCTGGCAATATGAGCATAGATTCCAGCACCATCGCGAATAACTCCTCTTCGGCTTTTGCAGGAGGCATTATGAATAAGGGTCAGCTGACGGTGAATAACAGCGTAATCACCGCAAACACTGATCTGTACGGCGGGGGAGGCATCAATAACGAAGGCATGCTGACGGTTGATGGCAGTATTCTCTCAGCCAACAGGTCGGGTGCGGGTGGTGGCCTTTATAACTCCGGCACAGCAGCCATCAAAAATGGCACGGTGGTTGGTGGTGCGGCTGCCGAGGATGCAAATGTTGCTGATGGCGGCGGTCTCTTCAACACCGGAAATCTGACAGTAGAAGATAGCACAGTCACTGGTAACCGCGCCATCGACTATGGCGGTGGCCTGTTTAACTGGACTGGCGGCATGCTGACGGTCAGTCACAGCACGGTTTCGAATAACTGGGCAAATGAAGGTGGAGGTCTGCATAACAAGGAGAACAGCACAACCGTGATCCAGAACGGCAGCGTTTTCTCCAATAACTACGCCGAATGGGGCAGTGGCGGCATCGATAATTGGGGCACGATCACTATTACTGGAAGCGTACTGCGTGAAAATAATTCAGCCGGTGTAGGTGATGCAATTGCTACTGGCGGGCCCGAAGGTAGTTCTGCAAGCCTCACCTCGAGCTGCATCGTGGGCAATGGAGATATTGCCGTTTTTAACGACCACCAGACTCGCTTTGACGCAACCGGCAACTGGTGGGGTGACCTGAGCGGTCCAACCCATTGGACCAATCCCACCGGTACAGGCGATTCGGTCAGTGACAACATAGACTTCTCTGGCTGGCTGCTTGAGCCTCCGGCAATTTGTATGCCCTAATGTGGCGGCATCCCGGGATGGGCAGGGTAGCGTTCTTAAATTGGGGAGGAGCAATCCTCCCCACCAAAATGCTGCACTGTTCATGCTATTTATGCAACGCGAGAATAGAGCTGTCTCTCCTGAGTAGCGTACCTCATAAGTCAATGAAGCCGATACACCTCACTCATCACAACCTCATGCAAAGATCATTGTTCCAATGAAAACCCTGATCCATCTAAGGGAAGGTCTCAAGAGACGGTTTGTATCGAGGGCTGGCGAGATGAATGAACGTGAAACAACCATCGGTTCGCTCCCGATGACCGATGCATTTCAACCCTTTATTTCCTCTTGTCTCTCGATGCTGCATTCGTATTCGGCAGGCACGATGCTGTATATTTTAGATGGTCTGTGTCCGGATGATTTTAGTACCGTCCTGGATCTTATTAATCTCGACCTCAGCTTACCTCATCATCACGATCGACTCCCAGGAAGGAATGTTCACATCGGCTCTAATTCCAAAGACGGACTTTCCTATTTCCGGCTTTATACGAGTATTGTTCCTGCTAAAGATTTTCCTCGCTTTTGGTTAGAACTGACCCGGAGTTGTCTATTAACCTTTCCCATCGATCCAGATTATTATCAGGAGGATGAAAGCGGCAATGAATTGTTTTGCCAGAAAATGCGAAGTGAGTTAATCGAACGTATCTTGAGAATAGATTGAGGGGAATGGCACGCGCTCCTCGATCATCCAGTGGATTGTCTCGTACATCACAACTATGGTGAGAAGCAAACTGTACCGGTACAAGGAGGCTGAGATGATTCCCGCAAAAATGATCCATCGCAAACTTTTTGCTGCCCTGTTACTGATCGTTCTGATCTTCGACTTGACCGGTTGTGGACCACAGGCAACAGTTATGCCTGCAACGCCCTCAGCCACTGAGGCCCTGCCCACCGCGACCTCAACTATAGCGCCGACGATAACGCCTATTCCAACGGATACGTCGACACCTTTCGTGCCCAAAGCGACCATCAAGATCGCCAGTCAAAGCCCATTGTCGGGTGATCTGGCTGTCGGCGGCACAGATATCATGCGCGGTGTTGAATTAGCCATCAGACAGTTGGCCGATCCTTTGATGGAACTAGGCTACAAGATAGAGTTATCACCTTCCGACGACCAGAACGATTTCGGCGCAGCAGTGGCAGTTGCCAAAGAGATTGTTGCCGACCCCGAGATCTTGTGCGGTGTTGGACCTTATTCATCGCGCGTTTTTAACCAGGTGGAAGAGATCTATCACCAGGCGGGTCTGGCGTTCGTTTCTCCATCCACTACGGGTGCATTCGTAACTGAGAGCCGCTATCTCGAAGTCAATCGAGTAGTGGGGCGTAATGATGGTGAAGGAGCGGCTGGCGGGCACTTTGCCAAAACGCAGGGCTTTGCCCGTGTGTTCATTATCAGTCAAAATACTGACCCTGCCCGCTTCATTGCCAAAAACTTCAGGAACCAGGCGAGCCGTCTGGGTCTGACTGTGGTCGGCGATATGTCAACAGAGGCGCTGAAGAAATTTGACAGGCTTATCGACCGCGTGATCTCAAACAATGCCGACCTGGTGTATTTCAGTACCCTGAGCGTGGAACAGGCAGGCGGTTTTTTCAGAGAAGCGCGGGCGGCAGGGTATAAGGGTGCTTTGATGGGGCCCAGTAGCCTCGACACACCTTCCCTCTTGGAGTTCGCGGGCCCATTGTTGATCGAGGGTGGCGGCGCGTACTACACCAACGTTGTCCTTTCCGCCAGCGGTTATCCTGCTGCCGTCAATTTCGTTGATGATTTCGAAACCCTTTACGGGGTTAGGCCGCAAAATTTTTCTGCGCAGGCCTACGATGCTGCCGGTGTTTGTTTGAAAGCGATCGAAGAAGCTTCGAAAGGCAAAGCCGGTGAAATCCCTACACGTGCAGAAGTTGCCAATGCTATCCGCGCTCTACAGGATTACAAAGGGATTACAGGGACATACAATTTCAACAGGAATGGCGATCCGGATCCAGCGAAATATTTTGTTTTTGAGGTTGTTTCGGCAGATCCTGATGATTGGAATCAAAACACTTTGATTACCTCGTTTGAAGTGGCTCCGCCTGAATGATTTATAACCATCTGTCATCGGCTTATTTGACGGACATGCTATAGCATGGAAGAGATCCTCTCAGTATGGCTTAACGCATCCAGCGACCGGCATTTTTCGCTCGTGATTGCAGACCGGATCTCTGGTGTCCATGATGGGAAAGGGAAGCACAGTCCTATTGCCTACCAGGTGGCGGGTTCCACACTGATCATTGAGTTTGAGGGATCTGAGCGCCTGACGGTATCCAATGCCATGGGTATCAGCACGGGTCCCAATGGCGAACTTGTTGTAAGAGATGCCAGCGAAGCGAGCTTCACCTGGTATTCTCATAATGACCCTTCTGTTGCCCCCAGGCGATGCGAGGAGGTCTTTAGAAAGACTGGCAGATTTGTTGAGTTCAGCCGCGCTGGTGACCCCTTCGTCACTAGCGTGGGCCTTGTATATAAAGGCGATCAGTTTGTCCTGCTGCGACTGGCATGAAATGACAAACCAAAAGTCGAGTTCGAGCCAGAATCTGGATCACCTTTCTGCAGCTGCATTTGCAGTGGCTTTAGTTATTGCGCTTGGTCTCTATTTCATGATCTACTTGCCCGCGATCAGAGAGGGTGTCGCGTCTGATGTTCTGCTGGCAAAGGAGATCCTATGGCTAGAGATCCACATTGCTGTCTATTGGATTTCATACGCTTTGTACTTCACGGGTTTTCTATTGGCGGTCGTCTGCTTTTTGAGAAGAGCCACCACGCGCTTTCCATGGCTGGAGATAGCAACCAGCTTAGCCACAGCTCTTGCGATCATCGGTCTAATGACCGGCGTTCTATTCTCTAAACCCGCCTGGAATGCCTGGTGGGTATGGGATGCAAAGCACGTCTTCGTATTGTTCAATACGTTTATCCTGCTTGGCATTTCTCCCCCGGTCGCGCTGCAGAGGTTATTCCTGGATAAGAGTCACCGCAATTTGCTTTCGGTTGTTCTACTCTTTATCGCAGTAGCCATCTGTGTTGGGTCACTTCTTATAGGATTCATGCGAAACGTTCATCCCCAGTGGTTTCTGCGCTTACTTTTCCCTTGATACGAATGGAACTGCCCGAAGATGAGAGTGTTTTGCCGTCCCCTCTCTTTTTGAATTTATAATTCGGATCTATGCGGCTGTTCCTCTGTCTCTTATCCATTGCCTTTCTTGTCTTATCAGCTTGCCTGCCCGCGACAGCCACACCCATTCCTGCTGCTCCCACTCCTCTTCCCCCATCACAAACTCCTATGCCACCTACCTCTACACCTGAACCAACGGTAACTCTTGGTACAGCTACTACTCTCCGGCGCGGCGTCAACCTGGGCAACATGCTCGAAGCGCCCAGGGAAGGGGACTGGGGGCTCACTGTGCGGGAAGAATATTTGGATCTGATCAAACAGGCCGGTTTTGACTTTGTCCGCTTGCCCGTGAATTGGAAAGCGCATACCAAACGTACCGGCTACGATGATGGAGATACCGGTTATACAATTGAACCGGCTTTTTTTGCTCGTGTGGATGAAGTGGTTGGCTGGGCGCTGAAACGGAATCTCTCTATCATCATTGATTTTCATAGCTATGAAGATCTCATGTCGGATCCAAATCTAAATCAATTCTGGTTTTTGTGGAAACAAATCGCAGAACATTACCAGGACTACCCAGCGCAGGTCCTGTTTGAATTGGTTAATGAGCCTCATGGTCAGCTGACTGCTGCACTATGGAATGAGTATATCCGCGACGTTTTGGAAGCTGTGCGCCAAACGAATCCCATACGGGACGTCGTCATTGGACCCGTCAACTGGAATGCGTACGACTGGATTTCAACGCTCGATCTGCCGGAAGACAAGCACCTGATCGTGACGTTCCATTACTATTTGCCATTCCAATTCACGCATCAAGGGGCGGACTGGGTGGAAGGCAGCAATCCCTGGCTTGGCACTACCTGGGATGCGACTGAGACCGAGAAAGCTGAGATCACCAACCATTTTGATTTGGTCGCAGATTGGGCGAAGCGACACGGAAATATGCGCATTTTGCTGGGGGAGTTTGGCGCTTACTCCAGGGCAGATATGGCTTCGCGTGTCCGCTGGACAGAGTATGTCAGAAGCGAGGCGGAA
The DNA here is from genome assembly GCA_035298105.1 of Anaerolineales bacterium. Lineage (GTDB taxonomy): Bacteria > Chloroflexota > Anaerolineae > Anaerolineales > Villigracilaceae > Defluviilinea. Next base: position 14,783 of record DATGYJ010000579.1, read on the forward strand.
CGCCACGGCTTTGCGTGGTCGTATTGGGAATTCGCCTCCGGCTTTGGGATATACGACCCTGATGCAAAAGTCTGGAGAGAAGATTTGCTGAAGGCACTGATTCGGTAAGTAGAGAACATCTGTCGCAGGATATCGCCGAAGCTAGGCATCCAGCCATTTCAACACACCCATCCCTGCTGCATAACCAGTTGCGAAACATGCCGTGAGCAAGTATCCACCGGTCGGCGCTTCCCAATCCAGCATTTCTCCCGCGCAAAAGACTCCCGGCAGCGAACGGATCATCAAGGTTTCATTCAATGACTCGAACATCACACCACCTGCCGTGCTGATCGCTTCATCCAACGGACGCGGCGCGATCAATGGGATGGGCAGATTTTTTATAAAGGCTGCGAGACGTTCTGGATTTGAAAAATCTTCTTTGGACAGGAACTCTCGCAACAACCCTGCTTTGACGCCTTTGATCCCAACCGTCTTTTCGAGATGGCTTGCCACCGTCCGTGAGCCGCGCGGTTTCGATAGTCTTTCCACCAACCACTCCAATGATCGATCAGGAGTCATATCCAGCGAGATGAGCGCTTTGCCTCCCGCCAGGATCTCATCACGGATCATGGCCGAAGCTGCATAAATCAAACTCCCCTCCACACCCTCTTTGGTCACGATGAATTCACCCTGCTGATGAAACGGACCAAACGCTAAGACCACTGACTTGACGGGGTGACCGTCGAAGTGCTCTCGAAAATATCGACTCCAGCCCACGTCGAATCCGCAGTTGGCAGGCTTCAACGTTTCCACGCGTACCCCAGCCTGTTCCATCCAGGGAACCCAGGCGCCATCTGAGCCGAGCCTCGACCAGCTCCCACCGCCCAGTGCAAGTACTGTTGCATCGGGGGTGATCGTTTTCTCTCCCTCGGGAGCTTCAAACTTCAGAGACTTCTCGGACGACCAGCCTTTCCATTTGTGACGCAGGTGAAAGGTCACGCCAGAATCGCTTAATCGCTTCAACCAGGCCCTCAATAATGGGCTGGCTTTCATTCCCACTGGAAAGACTCGACCGGAGGTCCCTACAAACGTTTCTATCCCAAGTCCATGCACCCATTGCAGCACGTCCTCCGGTCCAAATATCCGCAGCAAAGGCTCGAGCTCTGCCCGACGCTTGCCATAGCGTAAAACAAATTGTTCGAAGGGTTCGGAGTGGGTGATGTTCAATCCGCCTTTGCCTGCTATCAGGAATTTGCGTCCCACCGATGGCATGGAATCATATACGTCCACTTTTACGCCATGTGCACTGATACCCTCCGCTGCCATCAAACCCGCGGGTCCACCACCAAGTATCGCAACTGATTTAGCCATACTGCGATTATATATCGCCGCGTTTATGCACGCAGAAAATATGACATAAGTTCTTTTGTTCTTCAGGGTGGCTGTGGTAAAAAAAACCAGGATTTCTCTTATTTCAAAGGAGCATCAATGAAAACCTGGAAACCTCTCTTGGGCACCATGCGGCTGCCGTTTGTTATCCTGGCGCCTGCCTGTGTGCTGGTGGGATTAGGCTCAGCTTATTTGGAAACGGGTCACATCAATTGGTTTTACTCTGCCTTGGCCCTGATCGCGGCGGTCTCTGCCCATATCAGCGTGAACGCTTTCAACGAATATTTTGACTATAAGACCGAAGTCGATGCCCGGACGCAGCGGACGCCTTTCAGTGGCGGCAGCGGCACCTTGCAGGCTCATCCCGAATTAGCCAAAGCGACGCTCATCCTGTCCTGGACCTCGCTGGTCATTACCGGCGTGATCGGGTTGTACTTTCTATCTGTGTGGGGCTGGAAGGCGCTTCCGATCGGGATCCTGGGATTGTTCCTCCTGTACGGATATACAGTCTGGATGGTATATCAGCCTGCCCTGTGTCTGGTTGCACCAGGTCTTGGCTTCGGTCCGCTCATGGTTCTGAGCGTCCATTTCGCCCTGACCGGGACATTTACATGGCAGGCGTTTATCGCTTCGCTGGTACCGTTCTTCCTGGTCAGCAACTTGCTCCTGCTTAATCAGTTCCCTGATGTGGAAGCGGACCGCTTTGCGGGTCGCAGGCACTTCCCCATTTTGCTGGGGCGCACTGCCAGCGGCTATATCTATATTGCTTTCCTGATCGCCACCTATCTGGTCGTGGTATTGGGAGTGCTCTTCGGCTTGCTACCGCGCTTTAGCCTGCTCGCCCTTTTGACGATTGTATTTGCCGTTCAAATTGTGCGCAATGTGCTCACCAATTCTGAAAACGTCCCGGCGCTCATTCCAGCCATGGGACAGAATGTGCTGGTCAACTTGCTGACGCCAGTGTTGCTTGCCATTGGATTGTTCATTGGATAACAGGTATTCAGCTATTCTTTAATATAAAAAGGACTGACCGAAAAACGTCAGTCCTTTTTTGCAAAATCTAAACCCCGCTGGCACAAGGTCTCCTGACCTGTGCCATGAAGTGACCGCAGGTCTCCATCATGGAGATTACCCCGCTGGCGCAAGGTCTCCCGACCTGCGCCATAAAGTGACCGGAGGTCTCCATCATGGAGATTACTCTGTTGGCACAAGGTCTCCTGACCTGTGCCATGAAGTGACCGGAGGTCTCCATCATGGAGATCTAGATTACAAGGCGCGCTTCTACGCTTCTTATCTTTACGGCTCCACACTGACCACGCCGCCCAGCGCGTTCATCTTTAGTGTCCAGGTACTGCCAACGCTAAATTGTTGAAACTCACTGATCGTGCCTGGATGATAAGTTTTCTCACCCTTATTCGTGGAGAAGCTGACCGTCAATTCTTCAGACTTATCCCCAATACGCTGGTCCGTGGAAATATTCGGGCTGTCATAGATTGGCTGTAAGTTATTGCCGTCCAGAGTGTACGTTTGGATCGTCGTCCATTCATCGACGGTGTATGAACAGTATTGCTGGGTCTGGGTATGGCATTCTTCTACCACTTCCGAGTAGCCGTTACCTTTGTCGACGGTCTTCTGTTCGCAAACATTCTTGCTCTCATCATGACAGGAAACATCATAAGCATCCGAGGGCGGGTTGCCGGACTCGTTTGAGTGCTCTACAGCTTTGATCTCCTGCAGTGGGACAGAGGTTTGCCAATGCACATTCATGACCGTCGCCTCGGTGGCTTTGGTTGGGACCAGGAACAAAACAGCTGCGCCGATACAGACCGCAGCCAGGCAGGCAAAGATCCCTCCGATCAATAACCAGTTTGTCTTTTTCCTGGCAGCTGGTTTTTCGATATTAGTGCCCATCACAGGTTGAGCAGCCAGTGCCGGAGCCGCCACAAGTTTTGGCAGCGGCGATCCGCAATTCGAGCACAGGGAGTTACTGCCCGGGTTTTCGGTTCCGCAATTATCACATTTGATGATTTTCGGCTGTTGCGAGACTGGAGGGGCTTGCATAACACGTCCTGCTGTGCGTGCCTTGCCTTCGGTCAGGTCTGCGCCGCATTGAGAGCAAGTCTTGGCGGTGGCGGCATTGCGCGTCCCGCAGAAACCGCAATGGATATCCGCTCCGGCTTGGGCTGCCTGGACCGAGGCTTGATCTGTTACGAATTTTTGTTCGGAGGGAAGTTCGAACTGCACGTTCTCAGGCTGAGGGGCGCCACAGTTTGCACAAGTCTTTAGACTGCCCTTGTTGCGTGTGTTGCAGTTGGGGCAAGTCCATTCGTTTTGAATGTAACCAAGCGTTCGTCTGGTTGCCATAATGATTGCTCCTTTTCGTCAGCAGCAATTATAAAAGATGACTTGCTAAAAAACCTTCCGCTTGCGTATTTGTAATTCTGTTTCTATGAGAACCCATGCCATTGGCGAATCTCCTCCAGGCGAGATTCACAATCGGGTTCCTTGTGTGGACTTGGATCACTCGCATTGATCTCCCCTTTACCGGTTGCCGCGGCAAAGACAGTCTCTGCTCCATTCGCCACATTGACCGGGTCATAGCCTCCTTCCAGGACAAAGACGATCTTGCTATCACAATATTCTTCGGCCAGCGCCACTACTTTTTTTGCGAGCATGAGATAGCCGGAAGTAGACAATCCGAGCGTGGTGATCGGATCATTCCAATGCGCATCGAAACCCACCGAGATCAGCAGCATTTCAGGTTTGAAAGATTTGACGAGAGGTACGAATAACCGGTCGGCAATCTGTTCGTAGACTTGATCCCCGGCAAAAGCCGGCAGCGGGACATTGACGATCCGTTTCCTGGCATGAGGGGCGTCTTCAATCCAGCCGGTGCCCGGGTAAATGCCCCATTGATGGGTGGATAGAAATGCAACTCGTTCGTCATTGAGAAAGGTCGCTTGTGTGCCATTCCCATGATGGGCATCGTAATCGAGAATTGCGAGGCGCTCCAAACCCTGGGCGAGCAAATCACGGGCGGCGATAGCTACATTGTTGAAGATACAAAACCCCATAGCTCGATCCGGCTCCGCATGATGCCCCGGCGGGCGGACGATGGCGAATGCATTCTTTGCCTCCCTGTTCAATACTGCCCGGGCACAGGTGATCGCTCCGCCTGCCGCAAGCAAAGCATCTTCGAAAGAAGCAGGGGTCACATAGGTTGGCGCATAATCGATAATGCCTGGCGCCTGTTCTCTGCAAACTCTTTCAAGCCCTGAAATGAATTGAGGCTTGTGGACATACGCGACCTCTTCAAGGGTAGCAGGCCTCGCTTGCATCAAATCTGCCGCGAATGATTTGAGTTGCGGTTCCAAACGTTCAAAGCGCGCTGGTCGTTCAGGATGGTCTGGATAAACATGATGGGGGGACGAGACAAAGGTATAAACAGTATTCATGTTCGAATTATATACGCCCCAATGTGCGCTGGACAGACACTGAGGGAAGCCGAAGGCGAGACAACATGGCAGTCGAAACAAAAAGAAACCGCCGCCTCGCTAGCATGGGGGGGACATGCTAACCGCAGGCGGCGGGCAGACACCTAATACCAATAAAGGGAGGGCAGGTGTCAATGAACACAATATACCTCCGAATAGAAGTCATGACATTAAAAAACTATTAGAAATTGCATAATAATTGTCCAATATAATCCCCCAAAGCTCTTAGTTTAGTCCTTGGTGCAAGAGTGCTCCTTGCGCCGAGGACGCCGCCCTCGCGCTGAGCGGAGAGACGGTGTTCTTCCGTCTCGCAGTCGAAGCGTCCGGCGGCGTGAGCGAGTTTTGCACCCGAAACTAGTTTATTTATGCCTTCTCTCCCCAAACAGCTTCAACCAATCATCCACTTCTTTTTGCGAAAGCTTGCTTTCACGGTCCGGTTTGGGAGCAGCGCTATGGGCCTGTTTCAACATCCCTGCAAATGCCTCGGATGAAAGGACTTCTGCATGGGCGGTATGTGCTTCTGCCTGGACTTGTCTGTCCGAAGACACGACTATCCAATTTCTGGCGCTTTTTCCCAGAGCTTTCAATCGCTTGCGGATCGCATCGTCGGCAGTGGTTCCCAGACGCACAAAATGCGCAGTGACAGCCCCCAATTTTCGAGTTCCGGCCTGGGGCGCAGGTGCCCCATCAAAAAATACCTCCACCTGCCGGTGCTCCAGCCTGCAAAATTCCCGCAGGATCGCAATCAATTCCATTTCATCGTCGATGGAATCCAAATGCAGGCCAATTTTGGGGATTAAATTGTGTCCATCGATCAGATACGGCATACATCATTTTACCGTACGGGCGACCCCGGTGGTCGCCCAAGTCACCAAACCTGCCTGCTTCTCAGAGCGAATGATCGGCGGGTGAGGACCTCGGGACCAGTACAGCACTAGTACAGGATTAGCACAGGATTGGCGGGATAAAAACGGAGGGAGAGCAGACAAAAAGGGGCGAATTGCCGTGCAAAGGTCGCAGCCCAGACGGAATAGGGTCAATGTCAGACATTCCCCCTTCATTCAGACCAATGAGAGAAACAGGTTACACTGTTTCTACTTCCTTAGTCACGACGTCAAATCGCGGTGGTTGTTCCAAGGTTTTTTTCACTTTGCATAACTCAGCCGACCGGATGAGCGCCTCGGTATATTGTTTTGGGAACGACGGCGGTACCTGAATTTCAAGATCAATTTGCTCCACCAGCCCCGTCGTGCGGTTGGAATGGCTGCGCTGAATAATGCGAATGCCATCCGTGGGAATGCCCCGTTGCCGGCAAAACCCCAGGACATAAATTCCCGCGCAGGTGCCAATGGAAGCCAGAAACACTTCAAATGGGGTCGGCGCAGAACCTTCGCCACCGCCCGTCGGCGGTTGATCGGTTGCAATCGTATGGGCCCCAAAATGTGCATCCACTTTTGCTCCACCCGGGAAGTCAATGATCATTTCCATTTTGCCACTCCTGGAGATATATTTCGTATATGATATAGATAGTCTGTGCCCGGCAATTCGTGATATGTGTTTTATAATGTATTGCATATTACATAGATCACTTTATTGTTAAATTACCCTAAGTTAGATGGAGACAAAATGTCTGATAAAAAAACTCGAAAAATCGTAGTGCCTCCACAGCGAGGCATGACACGTGACTTTGTCAATCGCTTGAAGCTCATTATGAAGCTCATGGGGGATCCACGTGTGAGCCCCTGGGTCAAACTCATCCCGATTGGTGCCCTGGCTTATCTTATCTCGCCGATTGACATTATCATGGGAATTCCAGGGATAGATGCATTGGATGACGCCGCGGTACTTTGGGTTGGTTCGACTCTCTTTGTCGAGCTTTGCCCTCCAGGTGTTGTTCAAGAGCATATGCGTGAACTTGATAGCAATTTGCAGGATAATTCTGGAGATATCGTGGATGCTGATGTTACCGATATGAACGATAAATAAGTAAATGAGACGATTAATCCTTTTATTGGTACTGTCCATTGCGGCGTGCAATGGACCGGGTACTTCACCTCCCCCGACCGGGACGAATCCTTCCACGCCGACAGTTGCCTCCGTTACACAAAGCCCCATTCCACCGACAACAATCTCCGCTACTCCGTCCAGCCCGCTTCCCCCCACTGAAACACCCCCCAGCACACCGACATTCCCTGATCCCAACGCCTATCAATGGCAGCCCATTGTTTCTGGCCTCCAGCGCCCGGTTGACTTGCAAGCCGACGGCTCAGGCCGCTTGTTCGTGATCGAAAAAGCAGGGCGCATCCGTATCATCCAGGATGGACAATTGCTGGGCACACCCTTTCTCGATATCTCGAAAGAAGTTGGCAGCACCGGCAACGAACAGGGCCTGCTGGGCCTGGCCTTTCATCCACAATATGCGCAGAACGGACGTTTCTTTGTCAATTACACAGACAACAATGGGGATACGGTTCTGGCGCGCTTTCAGGTTTCCAGCGATCCCAATGTTACCGACCCAAAGAGTGAAGTGAAATTGCTGGGGGTGGATCAGCCTTTTCCTAACCACAATGGGGGAGTGCTCACCTTTGGCCCGGACGGTGATCTTTACGCGGGTTTGGGAGATGGTGGCTCACAGGGTGATCCGTTTGGCAACGCCCAAAATACCGGCGTTCTGCTCGGCAAGATCCTGCGGTTGGACGTCAATTCTGCCGATCCTTATGCAGTTCCACCTGATAATCCGTTTGGGAACGAGGTCTGGGCCTATGGATTGCGCAATCCCTGGCGGATTTCCTTTGACCGAGGGACCGGCGATCTCTATATTGGAGATGTCGGTCAGAATGTGTGGGAAGAAATTGATTTTCTGCCTGCAGGCTCCGCGGGTGGTAGCAACTTTGGCTGGAGTTTCCGTGAAGGCGCACATGATTACAAAGGCGGTGGCCCAGCCGGACTGGTTGAGCCTGTTGCGGAATACAGCCACCCTGAAGGCGGCTGCTCGGTGACCGGCGGATATGTCTATCGTGGATCGATGCCTGCATGGAACGGGATCTATCTCTATGGAGATTATTGTACCGGGATGATCTGGGGCCTGATCCATGCTGGGAACGGCTGGCAGAAGCAGTTGTTATTTGATTTGGATGTCAATATCACATCCTTTGGTCAGGATAAGGCTGGAGAGCTCTATCTCGTTAGCGATAACGGTGGAATCTACCGTTTGGCTCCTCAATAGTTCTGTCACATATAAATTTGCCCTCGGATTTATCGTGTAAATTGGGTAAGTTCTATCCGCAATAGGCGGATTGTCATATCAAGTCGGGACGCCTGTCACTGGCAGGCGTCTTTTCTTTATTATAAAATGACAACGTAATCTGGAGGTGCCGTATGTCTCAGAAGCAGTGGTATGTAAGCAAGATCTGCTATTGCGATCATGTTGGTCACGAAATCGCATTGGAAACCGAGGTTGTAATTCCTTCTGAGTATCTGCCTGAGCAGCCCCCTCGGATCGTTGCTCACCGCTGCTCGAATGCGATTGAATGTAACGGTGTCAACAAACCTGGCTGCGTCTGGTCCGGCACGAATCCGAATTACCGTCCCTTATAAACTTAGTTGGCGTGATAAAACCGCCACTATGTTAAAAACTCTCTCCTCCCTCTGAGTTGGTCTTGGCTGCCCCGCCCGCGATGGCGGGGTATGCCGTTAATCGAGAACCGCCAAAACGATGGCATATTCCCGATTTGGTCTTGACACAAAAATCATTTTATAGATAATTACCTTAATTCAATAAAGGCTGTGACAGAGGAAAGTAGACTGGCCGAAGCCGCCAGAGAGGTGCAATGCCCGCAGGGCGCTGAAAATTGCACTCGGCCGAAATCAGTTGAAGTTCCCTCTTGAGCCGTTCGCGTGAACATGTTGGGCGGGACGCTGCCCCGCTCCACTCAATAGTGCGAACCGTAATCTCGACGTTATCTGAGAGGCTGATGTTGGTCAGCACACGAGCGAGTCTATCCTGAGCGCAGACGAAGGATGGCTAATCTGGGTGGTACCGCGGGAAGCTTATAGCGCCTCCCGTCCCATAGTGGACGGGAGGTTTTTTGTTTGAAAACAGGTTATTGCGAGAGCGCTTTTCGCGCTGACCGTAGGGGGCGTAAGGTGCCCTGCGGAGCCGCAGGCGTAGTCGAAGCGCTCTCGCAATAACATAAAAATGTGAGGTGCATATGTTAGACAAACTGAGTGAGATCGAAAAGACTGCTTTGGAAAGCCTGAATGCGATCCATGACCCGTCCGCGCTGGAGGCTTGGCGCGTGGCAAACGTCGGACGCAGTTCACCGTTGATGCAGGTCTTTGCTGAGCTGGGGAAACTCTCCAGGGAAGAGCGACCCAGTGTTGGGGCGGCAGCCAACCGCGTCAAAGTCAAGTTGGAAGCCGCTCTGACGGAACGCACGGAAGCGATCAAAGCCGCCACGTTGGCGAAATCGCTTGAAGAGGAACAACTTGATGTGACTCTACCTGGACGTGAAGTCCACTTGGGGCGGTTACATCCCTCCACACAGCAGCTCCGCCGCGTGCTGGCTATTCTGGCAGAGATGGGGTTCCAGGTGTACACCTCCCGGGAAGTCGAAACCGATGAGATCAATTTCCAGCTGCTCAACTTCCCACCGCATCATCCGGCTCGCGATATGCAGGATATATTCTTCGTGGAAGCCGGGCAGCGCGGTGACAACCCGATCCTGCTGCGTACGCATACCTCGCCGGGACAGATCCGTGCCATGCGGGAATTCGCAGCAATGGACCCCGATAACCCGCCTCCCATCCGTATCGCCCTGCCCGGAATGTGTTTCCGCTATGAGCAGATCACGGCGCGTTCGGAGATCCAGTTCAATCAGGTGGAAGGGCTCGTGGTAGGCGAGCACATCACCTTCGCGGACCTGAAAGGCACGCTGACTGATTTTGCCCGCAGGATGTTTGGTCAGAACGTGCGGACACGTTTTCGGGCATCCTACTTCCCGTTCACAGAACCATCGGCTGAAATGGATGCAGAATGTTTTGTGTGCGGCGGCAAAGGCTGCGCGGTCTGCAAGAATTCAGGCTGGCTCGAGATCCTGGGATGCGGCATGGTTCATCCGGTCGTATTGCAGAACGGCGGATACGACCCCGCCCGCTATTCAGGATATGCCTGGGGCATGGGGCCTGAGCGCCAGTTGATGCTGCGTTACCGGATTGATGACATTCGCTATTTCTGGGGCAATGACCTCAGATTCCTGGAGCAGTTCTAGGAAAGAGAATTGAGAGTAGAGAATAGAGAGTAGTATATGGAGATCAAGATGAGCCTTGCGAAGACTCTACGGTTGTCGCAGATACTGTTCTCTAGTCATCCACTCTCTACTCTCTCCTAAGAAGGAGCAATCTAATGAAACTACCACTCTCATGGCTCAAAGATTACATCGACCTTGACGGTCTGTCTGTGGAAGAAATTGCCCGCAAATTAACGCTGGCAGGTCTTGAAGTAGATGAGATCAAGTATGCGGGTCTGGCGATGCCGACCTATGAAAATGGAGAACGCCATGAATTCAAGACCAGTGGCATTTCCTGGGATCGCGAGAAGATCGTTGTTGCTGAGATCCGGGAAGTGATGCCACACCCCAACGCGGATCGGTTGACTTTGCTCGATCTGTACGACGGCCAGCAAAGCCAGGTCGTCTTGACAGGTGCACCGAATATCTTTCACTTGAAAGGCACCGGCAAATTACCCAAACCGATCAAGGTTGCTTATGCCAGGGAAGGCTCGACGATTTATGATGGCCACGCCGATGGACTGGTGCTCACCACCCTCAAGCGAGCAAAGATCCGTGGCGTTGAGTCCTATTCCATGGTCTGTTCCGAGAAGGAACTTGGCGTTTCGGAGGAACACGAGGGCATCATCATTCTCGACCAGAATGCGCCGGTTGGCATGTCGCTCGTAGATTACATGGGCGATGTCGTCTTCGATATCGGTATTTTGCCGAATATGGCCCGGAACGCCAATGTGATTGGTGTGGCACGCGAACTTGCCGCGCTGACCGGTCACAAACTCAAACAGCCAAACCTTGACTATCAGACGGAAGGCCAACCGGTCACAGAGTTGGCTTCCATCGAGATCACGAATCCCGAACTCAATCCGCGCTTTGTGCTTGGGCTGATACGGGATGTGGAAATTAAACCCAGTCCCTATCAAATCCAGCGCAGGTTGAGGCTGGCGGGGAT
>DATGYJ010000580.1:0-49881 GCA_035298105.1 Anaerolineales bacterium
GGGCGCTCTACGGTAATGGGTGCGGAGCTGGTCAGCTCGGTCCTCATGTCCCGCAGCAAGTATTTCGACAAATTTAGCGCCTATACCGGAATCCTCTCGGGACTACTGCTATTGGCGGGCGATATTGGCGCAGCGCTGGCCCCTTCAGCGCTCCTGACCGTCTTGATGGGCGTTGGGTATGTACTGCTAACAACCTGGTTCTTCCTGACCGGCTGCAGGCTGCTTCAGTTTGGGCAGGACAACGCAAGGAGCTAGACCATGTCAGGCATCGGTCATCTCGCTGCCGGGTTTATGGCAAAACCTCTCACCCCCGAGGTGCCGCTTTGGGTGCTGCTCGCAGCGGGTGAAACCAATGATCTCCTGTACTTCTTATTCTCCTCCACAGGGATCGAGCCGAAGGCCAGCCTCACAATCGACTTTGCCCAGGGCGCCAGATATGTAAACCCGGTTACCAACCCCTGGTCACATGGACTTTTCATGTCGATCGTCTGGTCTCTGGCTGCGGCTCTGGGCGCGTTCCTCTTTTATCGCAATCGACGAACAGCCGCTGTGATCGGACTGGTTGTCTTGAGCCACTGGCTGCTGGATTTCCTAATGCACTCCAACCTGCCGCTCTTCTTTGCTGGCTCGCCATTGCTTGGGCTGGGATTGGAGAACTCAGGCGCCGGTTTGGTCTTCATGACGATTCTGGATCTGATCCTACTGGGTGGAGGCATTGCCATCTACCTGAGATCAAGACGGCGCAGGATCACACGGCTGAACGCCTGAAATTGCCCCCTATGGACACTCCTCACGTTTACGCGATTTGTGTGGAAGGTCATCTCACGGAGCGCTGGTCTACCTGGTTCGAGGGACTGGCAATCCAGAATGATGACCCCGCCGGTCAGACCATCCTGACCGGATTGTTACCTGACCAGTCGGCTTTATATGGCCTGCTCGGCAAAATTCATGATCTCAATTTGGTCCTGATCTCAGTATCCAGATTGCCCGCAGATGAGTAAGTTTCCGGAATAACAAACGGGTTATCTCTATTGCAAAAAAGCCCCACGTTGAGATGCTACGTCTTTGCTACAAGAGGTTTCTCACTACCTTCCAGCCGCCACTCCAGGGCAGTGAAGCGCTGCGTGACCTTATTGTTGTGCACTGCGATGCTGATGGCGCGGCGGTTGCCGGTGAGCACACACAGACTGCGGGCCCGCGTCACGGCGGTATAGAGCAGGTTGCGCTGCAGCATGGTGTAATGCTGGGTCACAATTGGCATGACGATCGCCGGGAACTCAGAGCCCTGGGCCTTGTGCACCGAGACTACGTATGCCAGCGCCAGTTGATCCGCTTCACTCCAGTCGTACGTCACGCCTCGCCCATCGAAGTCCACGCTCAGACTCTGTTCGATCAGGTCGAGCGAACGGATGAATCCAATGTCGCCATTGTAGACATCCTTATCATAATTGTTCTGGGTCTGCATCACCTTGTCGCCCCGGCGGAAGAGCGTCCCGTACAGTTGGCGCTCGGGCTTGCTGGCAGCCGGTGGATTGAGTCTCTCCTGCAGGCGTTCGTTCAGTGTCGTGACCCCGGCGGGACCACGGTACAGGGGAGCCAGCACCTGGATATCGTGGATCGCATCCAGATGGAATTTCTGAGGGATCTTTTCGCTGACCACCTGCACCACCCAGTCTGCGGCGGCAGCGGCATCTTCGGCGGGGAACAGAAAGAAATCACGACTCTCTTTCGAGAAGATCGGAAGCTTGCCCTGATTGATCAGGTGTGCGTTCGTAATGATCTGCGAGTCGGCTGCCTGGCGGAAAATGGTGCTCAGGCGCGTGACCGGAATGACCCGGCTGCGGATCAGGTTGCGCAGTACATCTCCTGCTCCCACGGCCGGCAGTTGGTCCACATCCCCGACAAATAACAATTGCGTGCCCGGGCGCAGCGCCTTGAGCAGGTTATTGGTCAGGAGCAGATCGAGCATGGAGGCTTCATCGACGATCAAAAAATCCACCTGCAGGGGATTCTCGTCGTTGTGCTTGAAGCCGTCTACCGGAGAGAACTCCAGCAGGCGGTGGATCGTGCTGGCAGGGCGTCCCGTTGCCTCCGACAAGCGTTTGGCTGCGCGGCCCGTAGGCGACGCCAGAGCATAACGCTTGTTTCCCGTTTCGAGAACGCCGATCAAGGCCTTCAGGCAGGTGGTCTTGCCGGTACCGGGACCCCCGGTCAGGATACTCACCGGAGCGGCCAGTGCCATCTCCAGCGCAGCGCGCTGCTCTTCAGACAATTGCTTGGCGTGAGCTTGAATTTGATCTTTTGAAATTGCCGGTGCTCTCGCAGCGATCAGCCTTCTCAAGCGCTCTGCCACGCCTCGCTCGCCGAAGTAAAGAGGGGAGAGGTAGATCACCGAGATTTTGTAATCGCCCTGGGCTTCACCGATCGCCTCTTCCGAAGCGCCCCTGTTTCCGCTGCTGGCGGGAACCATGTCAGGCCGGATGCGATCATCCTGCGCCAGTTGCTCCAGCGCCGGAGAGATCAGCTCCGCGGGAACGCCTAATAATTCCACCGCACGTTCTGCCAGCATTTCCTTCGGTACATAGACATGACCGTCCTCGATCATTTCATTCAAGGCGAAGACAATCCCGGCTTCGATCCGGGAAGGATGCTCGGCGGGTAAACCCAGCGCCTGAGCGATCTTGTCGGCAGTCTTGAAGCCGACCCCATAGATATCGCGTTCGAGCTGGTACGGATTCTTTTGGACCGTTTCGAGAGCGGCATCGCCATAGGTCTTGTAGATCTTGACCGCCAGGTTGGTGCTGACGCCGTGCCCGTGCAGGAACACCATGATCTCCTTGACCTGCTTCTGCTCCTGCCAGGCCGCCGCGATCTTTTGCAGGCGATCCGTGCCGATGCCCGGTACCTCCAGCAGGCGTTCCGGTTTCTGTTCAACGATATCGAAGGTCTCTTCCTTGAAGCGTCCCACGATCCGTTCCGCTAATTTCGGACCGATGCCTTTGATCATTCCTGAACCGAGATAGCTCTGGATCCCGGCCACGCTCGCAGGCAAGGTTTGTTCGCAGACTTCGGCTTTGAATTGTGAGCCATGTTTGGGGTGCTTGTCCCAATGTCCCTCTAAATGTAGGTGCTCTCCCGGTGAAAGCTCAGGCAGGTTGCCCACCACGGTGATCAGACCCTCACGCGACAGGCTGGTCGTGTGGAAGGCGTAGGAACCACGCCCTGAGTCCGGCCGGAGACGCAGGACAGTGTAGCCGTTTTCAGGGTTATAGAACGTGATCCGTTCGACCGCGCCGGAGAGACTATCCATCTCTCAAGTATACACGCTGGGATGCGGGATGGAGTAAAGGCGATATTCGTAAATCGATATTCGAGAGTGAGAGGTTCGGCGTGGGTCTTCCCTGGCCGACCAAAGCGATCTGCGATAGGCGCATCGCCAGGGATCCAGCCTTTTCCCAAATGTTATAATCCTCCGCGTGCGCAGACGCTATATCCTGCTCTTCATTTCGGCCACCACCCTCTTTTGCCTGCTCGTCAGTATCACATATTACCTGCCGCCGGTCCATGAGCGCTTAGCCTGGCGGGTGGATAACCTGCGCGTGGCGATCAAACGTTATTTCAACCCACCTGAAGAGGTGGTCTTCACGCCGCAGGAGCAGGTGGCAGCCATCGTGCAGGCGACCTTGACCGCCCTGGCTCTCACGCCAACCTCAACGCCTCTTCCCGTTCTCACCGAAACTCCCGCTCCCTCGCCTTTCCCAAGCCCCACATCGACGGCTATCCCTGGAAGCATCGCGCTGAACGGGATCCGCCATGAATACCAGAAATTCAACAATTGCGCGCCGGCCAGCTTATCGATGATATTGTCGTATTGGGGCTGGCAGGGCGACCAGTATCAAACCCGCGCCTACCTGCGGCCGAGCTACGAGATCGACGATAAGAACGTCAACCCGTTCGAGATCGTCGACTACGTTCAGAAGAATACTCAATTCCAGGCGCTGTGGCGCGTCGGCGGGGACCTGCAGTTGCTCAAGCGCCTGCTGGCAGCCGGTTTTCCCGTGCTGATCGAAAAAGGATTGGATCCTGCTCACGATGCCTGGTTAGGACACTACCAGGTCATCAGCGGCTACGACGATGCCCGGTCCAGTTTTCTGGTCTATGACTCGTACGAGGGCCCGCCCGAGGCCTATGCCGTGCCGTATGACGTGATTGGGCAGTTCTGGCGGCATTTCAACTTTGTCTATATCGTCATCTTTCCCTCGGAACGTGCCGCAGAAGTCAATTCCATCCTCGGACCCGATAGCGATCCCCAGCAAAACTTCAGATCTGCAGCCGAGCTGGCCCTGCAGGAGACGAGTACCTTGAGCGGGCGGGAACAATTCTTTGCCTGGTTCAATCGCGGCGCCAATCTGGTCTACCTGCAGGATTACGCCGGAGCTGCACAAGCTTATGACACGGCCTTCGCCTTATATGCGGCCCTGCCCGAAGACGAGCGTCCCTGGCGCCTGCTGTGGTATCAGGATGGACCCTATGCGGCCTACTACTATACCGGGCGCTACCAGGATGTGGTCAACCTGGCGCATGCCACTCTGCTCAATGTGGACAAACCGGTCCTCGAAGAAACCTATTATTGGCGCGGGATGGCAAGAGAGGCGCTGGGTGACCGGGCCGGGGCGATCGCAGAGTTGCAGAGAGCCTATACTCTCAACCCCAACTCCACCCCGGCCGGACAGGAACTCCAGCGGCTCAATGCCCTCAGTATCACGCATTAATAACGTTCTTGTGAGTTCAAATTTATCTGGAATACTCCTCATTTAGTTTGATTTTTGGTGCGAAACTCGCTCACGCCGCCATCGCGCTGAGCGGAGGAACAGTGTTGTTCTGTTCCGCAGTCGAAGCGCCCGGCGGCGATTACAGAATAACGCCTGCGCCGAGGACGGCGCAGGGAGCACTCTTGATATTCCTCATTTAGTTCAGGAGTGGATGGAACCTTGAAGGATAGCTTCTTTGCCGCGAATTGGCTAAAAAATCCGTGTAATTCGTGGCTGAGGTTTTGGGCTCCCCGTTAAAAACGTCAGACTCGATTTTTCTAAAGAGCGCTGATCCACGCAGAATAACGCAATTTTTTCTTTACGCTTCTCGGTGAGCGCAAATCAGTGTTCATCTGCGTCCGGATTTAGTTTGGCATGAATCATGAAGTCTTAGTGCACGCAGAAGAAGACCGAATTTTGCCCGGTTGTTAAGCCCTCTATGTGGTTTGAAACGGGAACTGCCGAAACCCTTTGTGCGTCTATCCTAAGAAGAGCTTTATTTCACGAATGCTTTGGGGGATAGGAAATCCACATTCAATTCCTTTGTTCCTAAATTCTCCCGACAATCCTGTACTAATCCTGTACTGATCCTGTACTGATCTTCTAGTGCTCTCTCGGAGATCATTCGCTCTTCCCTTTGGTGACATACACTGCTCTGAGGGATTGAAGATCCTGCACATACAAGTAACTATCTTGTTTGATATTGTGTTTCTTGACTAGATGTGTCACACCGCGGCGCAGCTGTCCAGCCCAACATTTCCAGTGACAAAGCAAAAAAGATAATCCGCTGTGGGAGACCGTCGGTCGATTAGCGGCGGGGTCGGAGACCCTCGCCGAGCAGATGTTGTGGGAGACCTTCGGTCGATTAGCGGCGGGGTCGGGCCCTTTACAGGGTGCTGCGCAAAGACCCTCGCCGAGCAGATGTTGTGGGAGGGCGCTTCGCAGGGGTGCTGCGCACACCTGCCCTGGCGGGCGGTGCCAGGGAAGACCCTCGCCGAGCAAGTCCGGCATCACCGCCATTACCGGGAACAAAGCAAAAAATCCCCTGCCCACAACAGAAGGGCAGGGGATTTCATTCCTGAGAAAATCCAGTAAATCACAGGTTTGGCTTTGGAGTCCAGGACTGCCCGTAGGGCGTGCTCCTGTGAATACGCCAGCAAGCTGGCCGACTCCAAAATCGTGATTTACCGAAATTGTCTTTTTACAACTTCAGCCTGGCTACTACTAAATTTTCGGCCTCCGTGGGCTCGATGTTGAATCCCAGCTTCTCAAAGAGATGCTGCATGATCTGGTTGTCTGCCGTTAAGGTGGAATTCAGGCGAGTAAGACCTTCGCGTTGCGCGACATCCACAGCCCGGCGTACCAATTCACTTCCCAATCCAACTCCCTGGAATGGATCACCGACGAGAATCGTGAGCTGGGCCTCGTTCGTGCCATGGATTTTGCTCAAACGGACTACTCCCATAATATTCTGTTCTCCGGCGCTATCTGTGGTCTCGGCGACCAGGGCGATCTCACGGTCATAGTCGCAGTGGCAGATCCGGGCCAGGCGTTCATGGATGACACGTTGCTGGAGCATCATCGGCTGCAGGTAGCGCATGAAGACGGTCCGGTCAGAGAGCACACCGTGGAATTTCACGAGCAGCGCTTCATCTTCAGGCAGGATCGGGCGGATCGTAACGTTGGTTCCATCCTTGCCAGTCCATGCTCCTACATACTGCATGGGATAGGGGCGGATCGCCAGCTTGGGTAATTGCTCTTCTGTTGTGTCTTTGTCGAAGAGAACGACGCGTGCATCCAGCGCAATCAATTTTTCAGGCGAAGCCATGAGAGGGTTGATATCCAGTTCCTTGATCCAACGCTGCTCTGTCACCAGTTGTGAAAACCGGACCAGTAAGCTTTCGAGAGCTACGAGATCGACCGGAGCGCGACCGCGGACACCTTTCAAAGCGGTGTAGATCTTTGTTCGTTCCATCATGCGGCGTGCCAGTGTCGTGTTGAGCGGCGGCAATCCAAGGGCTCGATCTTTGAAGACCTCCACGAGCTGTCCGCCCAGACCAAACAGCAGGACGGGTCCGAACTGCGGGTCGATGCTGCTGCCAAGAATTAACTCATATCCATCCACCTTCGCCATCGGCTGGACGGTTACACCCAGGAAATGCTCAGCGCCAACCTTTTCCGTGACTGACTTCTGGATGGCCGCATAAGCTTTTTGGACAGCTTCTGCATCGGCCAGGTTCAACTGCACGCCGCCGACGTCGGTCTTGTGAGTGATGGTTTCCGAATGGAGTTTGAGCACCACGGGATAGCCGATCGAGTTAGCAGCCTGAACGGCCTCTGCCTCACTCTTAGCGATACGTGTTTCAACCGTGGGAATGCCGTAACAGGAAAGGAGTTGCTTGGATTCATATTCCGTCAGGATGGTGCGGCCGGAAGCACGGGCATTTTTGATAATGTCCACTGCGCAGGAGCGATCCAGCTCACCTTGTCCTTCGCCAACCGACATCGGCGTTTCATAGAGACTGCGCAAATTTTCTGAATAATGCGCCATGTAATCAAAAACACGGGCGGCGGTGTCAGGGTAAGGGAAGGCCGGGATATTGGCTTTGTTGAGAATGGCTTCACCCGGGGATACTTCATTGCCGCCCATCCAGGTGGCGATCACAGGCTTCCCGAGTGACTGGGCATAGGGTTCCAGGACCTCGGCCGTCTTTGTGGGATCGGTCATCGCCTGGGGAGTGAGGATGACCAGGATGCCATCACTGTTGGGATCTTTGGCTGCGATTTCGAGGGCTTTGGCGTAGCGCTCGGGACTGGCATCGCCGATAATATCGACGGGGTTGTTGTGACTCCAGGCAGCCGGCAGCAGTTTGTTAAAAGCTTCCATCGTCTCATCGGAAAGCTTCGTCAACTCACCGCCATTCGTGATGAGGGCATCCGCGGCCAGTACACCCGGTCCGCCAGCATTGGTGAGAACTGTCAAGCGGCGGCCCTGTGGGCGCGGCTGCTTTCCAAGCACCTCTGCCAGGTAAAACAATTCCGCAATACTGTTGACCCGCAGCACACCACTGCGCCGGAAGGCTACTTCAAGGACTTCATCACTGCCGGTCAATGAGCCGGTATGGGAAGCAGCAGCTTTCGCAGCGCCCTCCGTCCGGCCCGGTTTGATGACAATGATCGGCTTGGTCAATGCAACCTCGCGGGCGGCAGAGAGAAATGCCCGGGCGTTGCCAATCGTCTCCATGTAGATCACGATACTCTTGGTGTGCGGATCATCGCCAAGGTAGTAAATGAGATCGCTCCAGTCAACATCCAGCATCGAGCCGACGGAGACAAAGGAGCTAAACCCAACATTCTCGCGCAGGCTCCAGTCCAGGATCGCGGTGCATAACGCGCCACTCTGGCTGATGAAGCCCACCGTGCCGCGCCGTGCAATGGTAGTGGCAAAGGTCGCGTTCAAACCGCTGAGCGGACTCATCACACCCAGGCAGTTCGGTCCGATGATGCGCATATTGCCGCGGCGGGCATGCTCCAGGATCTGGCGTTCCAATTCCGCGCCAGCAGGCCCGGTCTCTTTGAAGCCGGCCGAGATGATGATAGCGCTCTTTACGCCGATATCAACGGCTTCCTTGATAATGCCGGGTATGCTCGTAGCCGGGGTGACCACGACGATCAGGTCCACCACTTCAGGCACTGCACTGAGGCTGGGATAGGCTTTAATGCCGAGGATGCTCGGCCGCTTCGGATTAACGGGATAGATGGTCCCGCCAAACGAGCTGCTGATCAAATTCCAAACGATGGTACGTCCAACACTTCCTACTGTTTCGGTCGCACCGATCACAGCCACGCTCTTGGGCGCAAAGATGGCATCTAATGCCTGGCGTCCATACTGTAGAACATCATGCGCTGGATCTAAACCGGGGGTAACTACAAAATCCATGGTGTTTTCCTTTTTTTATTTATCATAATTTTAATGACGAAAAATATATAGTGAAATTCGTCACTATATATATCACAAAAATAAGGTTTGAAAGGCCTCATTATGTGACATTTTTTGATCCAATTTTCGGGAGTCGGCCGGATGACCCCACATTCGAATGATAGAAAAGTGATTTTCACAGGCGATGAGTCTTATTAATAACACAAATCAACCGGTTTGCCAGATCATGTTTCCGAGTTCTTTGGGCTGTAGCGGGAAAGCTTTGCCTCGACGAGATTTCACCGCAGAGTCGCGGAGACCGCAGGAAAAATCGGCTCGCCCGTTTTGAATGGGATTGACCAAGATCGCAAAGAACTTTGCCACGGATTCACACGGATTTTCACAAATTTGTTCTGACGGTCCGTGTGAATTCGTGAAACCCTGGCACCCTGCAGGTGTCCGTGGCAGATGGCTTGCTCTTTCCCGCTAATACCGGCAGAGCCAGAAAATCCAAATAAAACTCCGTCGAGAAGGTGCTTTGTCTGCGTAAGGAAACATAGCGCCCGCCGAAAGCTTTCGGCGGGCGCGTGTTATCTTCAATTGATCGTATTCTTACCCTCACATACCTGGCATCATCGGATCCATGATCATCAGGTTGCGCATCATGGTCATGTCTTCATGCTCCAGGATGTGGCAGTGGTACATATACATGCCCATGTGAGGTCCGAAGGTCATGGCAATTTTGACCCGCTCACCAGGCCAGACGATGACAGTATCCTTCCAGCCGGTGTCGAGGAATCCCTGATTGACTGTGCTGTAGCCGCTGGGTACCCCGGCAGTATTCCGTCCCACCACCTGGAACATCACATTGTGAATATGCATGGGGTGAGGGATGGGCGAATTGTTGATCCATTCCCAGGCGATCGGGACATCACGATAGACCATTTCGTCTTCGGCGACTTCCATCGGATCGTAGACTCGCCCGTTGATGGTCCAGGTCATCATTCTTTCCATGGCCAGCGTGAATGGGACCGGCGACATAAAGTTGGATACGTTGCTCGCATCATAATGCAGCCCCATAGCAGGGAGCGGACCCAGGCTGGGTTTTGTGGTTGCTTTCCTGCCCACGTTCACGGTCAGGATGTTGAATGCCGCACCGTTTGCCAGCGAAGATCCCATACACCCGCAGCCCATTCCGCCACCACCCATGCCTCCGCCTCCCATTCCGCCGCCCCCCATACCTCCCATGCCCCCCATCCCCATAGGATCGAACGAAAGGCTTTTGAGAATGACCTGCTTCCCTGCGAGAGCGCTGAAATCTGCCCAAAGATCGACTCGTTCGCCCGGCATCAGCATCACATAGCTTTTGGAAAGAGCAGCTGGCAGCAGACCGCCATCGGTGCCGATGACTTTGAGAGGCATGTTGTTGCTCCAGGCCAGTTTATAGGTCCGGGCATTTGAGCCATTGAGGAGGCGCAGGCGATAGGCACGGGGTTCCAGAGAGGCCGTGGCGTTTGGTTTTCCATTGACCAGAATGCGGTTCCCCAAATATCCCCACATCATATTCGGGTTATACACGAACTGGTTGCTGCTGTCGAAGTTCCGGTCCTGAATGATGACCGGCACATCGTTGGCTCCCGTGCTGGCCCCTGGCACGGCCAGCGCCTCCTCATCATTCCAAACATAGAACAAGCCCGCCAGGCCCATGGCGACCTGTTCGGCGGTGCGTCCCATCGGATGAGGGTGGAACCAATAGGGGCCGGCGCGATCGATGACTTGAAACTCATAGATCTTGGTCTGGCCCGGACCGATCGCCTGCATGGGCTGCCCGTCACAATCCTCCGGCACCCGCAGTCCATGTGGATGGATCACGCTGTCCTCCGCCAGATTGTTGTGGAAATAGATGCGTACTTTCGTGCCTGTCCTGGCACGCAGGATCGGTCCGAGGTAAATGCCCGGAAGGTTTTGCACCGTTACGCCCGAGCCACTTAACAGTTGACCTTCGTAACTCCAGACGCGGGTCTGTGCGCCGGAGAGGATCGGTACAAACTTTTCAGCCGCCGTGATCGAGATCTCGGCGTCCGGAACAAATGTCCCTGTTTGTGACCAGATTGAATTGAGGGGTTTACCGAACAGAAGGGCAGCACTGCCCAAGCCGGTAACTTTGAAGAAATCACGGCGACTTAGTGTCCTGGATCGCATAATACACCTCCGGTTAGAATTCTGATTGGGTTGAGTGTCAAGCTGACCTCGCTGTCATCCCTTGTTTAGTACGTCTCGTCATTTTTATATTACAGAAAAATTTCATTTTTTTGCTCTGAGGAGCAAGCTGCGCTCCTCAGAGCAACTGTCGTAATTCAAGCGAGTCCGATCAGGACTCCTTAGGGAGTTACAATCAACGGGCGCATCATGTCATGCTCTTCGTGTTCGAGGATATGACAGTGCCAGACATATTCATGTCCGCCCGTGCGTGGGCTGAGCGGAACGGTAAAGGGAACCTTTGGCAGGCTGAAGCGCATGATGACCGTCGTAATTTCATTCGGGTGCATCTTCACTGTTTCCTTCCAACCCAGTTCGGTTGGTTCGGGTCCACGCGGGGCCCCAAGACCAATGGGCGCGCCGTTCGCATACGCGGCGAAGGTCTGCCTGGAAAGGACTTGAACGTTGGCGAGGTGGAAATGGATGGGGTGTGAATCACCCGTGAGATTGGCGATCTGCCAGACTTCGACCTTTCCGGATATGGGAGTCTCCGTCGCCTCATCCATGTAAGCGCGCCCATACAGCTCGGCGCCTGTGGGTTCGTTGGTTCCCAACAACTGGATCAAGCGGCCGTATTCGTCAAAGTCTTCATTCAGAGTCAATTGCCGCACCAGAGCCCCAGGCAGAGGCGGTAGTGGCGCGGTTGTCCACATACCCACTAAGGACGGATCGATAAAATCCTGCATGTTGGTCTTGCGCGTGATCCTGAGCGGCGGATCGGCTGGGGCAGTCATGCCGGCAGCGACGTCGAACCGCATGATGGTCCGGGTGTCTGGCCCCACTTCACTCTGGCTGTCGAAATCGGTAGCTGAATCGCCGCCTGGGAAAGGCGCCGGGGCATCGTTATAGAGGACCAGGGTCTTTCCTTCGAAGTCTTTGAAGTCAATGATAATGTCCCAGCGTTCGGCCGGGGCGGTAATCAAGCTTCCGCCGAGCGTCTCCGGGTTGAACGGCACACCCGACGCGACGAGCACCGGCCTGGACAGGAAGCCGCCCTCCGTGCCGATGACGAGGAAGTCTGGACCCGGCTGGGTCTTATCCGGTCGACCGGCGCTATCGCAAACATAAAGTTGTAGATTCAAGAAGCGGGCCTGGCAGGCATTGAGGATGCGTAAGCGATACCGGCGCGGTTCGACCGGGGCAAACGGAAATACTACACCGTTGGCCAGCATCGTGTCGCCGAACATTTCAGGCACGAGGGAGAGATTTTGATCGAATCCAGGACCTGGGAATCCCGGGCCCGGTTCGGCGTCATAGACGTGTGGATACCACAGGCTGCCGGGACCCTGCGGTACCGGCAGTGCACTCCAACCAGGATCGGCTGTGCTGATGTCGTTGCCGACGAAGATCTTATCCTGGATGACGATCGGGATCTCGCGCCCGCCGTTTTCGATGAAATCGGGCAGGCCCTTATCGCGCAGGTTGCCCTCAAAGTTATCGCGGATGATCAGAGCAGTGGCAATGCCAGCATAAGCGTTGAGGCGTGTAATGCCAACCGCGTGATCGTGATACCAAAGGAGCCGGGCGCTTTGCTCGAGAGGATAATAAAATTCCGCCTGGCCGGGTAACAGATGCGGGTTGATGGTTTTGTAGATATTCAGGTCGCCACTCTGGGCGCTGGGGCCGTAATTGCCGTCACTGTCAAACCAGGCGAACGGCCCGCCGTCGCTGAGCCAGGGGACCAGGCCGCCATGCAGGTGTGTCACCACGCGGTTGGGTCCGTCCTCTGTGCCCATCACGGTGGGGTCGACCGGCAGCGGGTGGTCACCCGTCAAGTTATTCTGGAACGTGATCTGGACGGGTGTGCCTCTCTTTCCGACGATAATGCCGCCGAGATGTCTCTGTGGCACATCGCCGCCCAAATTGGACCGGGAGTGGTAGCCTCTCAAGGTGGTAGGACAAAGGTCGGGATGCAGGATGTCCTGGTATTGGTTGATATCGATCGTGTAGTGCTGGGCGGTAGTGCCTGCTTTTTTGTAGTTCACCATCCCGTCTGGAACCGCCACCGGAATTCCGTTCGGGTCCAGTGGATAGACCCCCCTAAGCGGCTGAGCAAACTTGCTGATAGCATTGCTCTGGCAGGCAAGAGCGCGCTGCAAGAACCTGCTCCGCGTCGCGGCGAACAAAGCCGCCATACTCGCCCCAGAAAGTTTTAGAAAATCTCGTCTTGTTATCATGGCATCATTCTCCTTAGAAGCCTCAGTAGATGCTTAGTTCCTTGGTCAGGGCTAAATGATCTCTTGAAGTGACATTCGCAATTTGCTGCAGGGCTTTTCCTTTCTTGGCCAGGCTGGGGAGCTGGAATGTCTTGCTCCCCAGCTTTTTTACTTCTGACTGTCTCTTCAGACTGAGGGAGGGAGCAATCCCTCCCTCAGTCCGGATAGGATTTCTATGGGGCTGGTAGGATGGGATTTGACATCACCCAATCCGACGAGCCGGTCGCGTTGAGCGCACGGATGCGGAAATACCAGGTTTGGCGTGCGATATTCCCGGTTGTGTAGGTGAGCACGTTGGCTCCTACCGACGCCGACCCGGAGATGGAAGCGAAGGTACTGCTATTGCTCCATTGAATGACATATCCGGTCTCGTACGAAACGTTGGTCCACGTAATCGTGACCCGTTCATTGCTGCCTCCCTGGCGGGCAGCCGTTACGGTCTGAATCGCCGGAGCGGGTGTCAGGAGGGCAATATTCACAGGCGAAGGCATGGTCGCGTAAGAGCTGAGACCTGCGACATTCCTGGCAGCCACTTGATAATTGTAGTTATGTCCAAGTTGAACCGTATTATCCACATAGGTAACGGTGCCGGTGCTAGCACGGGCGGGGGCAGTAGCGAATAGAGAGAACGCTCCGCCGTCAACAGACCGCTGGATCACGAATGCGGTCTCATTGGTAGCGTTGTCTCGCCAGGTCAGCGATACTTGCGGTACGAGTTGCGCCGCTGCGAACTGATAGGCAGCCGTCAGGGTGGTTGGAGCCGCAGGTGGATTGACACCAAGAGGCGCCGAGACCGACTTAACTGTCATGCTCGGGAACTCGCCACCATAACCAACCGTGTTCTGGGCGACGACCTGGTACAAATAGGCGGTGGTGGGGTTCGCTGTGGGATCGGTGAAGGTTCGGAGACCATGGGTATTCGGCTGGTCCAGTGGAGATTGAACCGTACCGACGTTCGTCCAGGTTGTGCCGTCTGTTGACCGTTGCAGCAGGAAGGATGTTTCGCTGATGGAATTATCCATCCAGGAGAGAACGATCCTGGCTTTGTTGCCCGTGCCGCTGATTGTGTACGCCAGTTGATCGGGCTTGAGGGGCGGGAGGGCTAGCGACACCGGTCGCATCATATCCATTTCCTCATGGGAAAGGATATGGCAATGGTAAACATATTCCCAGCCAAAGTTGACAAGCTGGTTGATGATGTTCCCAGTCGGGTTGCCATTGATATCAATGTTGTTGAACATTGTAGTATCGCCGTTGGGCATCATCGGATTCAGCATTCTGACGGAGTTTGGCACTTCGAAAGGAACACTGGGGATCACTGGCCGGAGAGCCACGATCGTATCTTCGAGAGGACTAATTCTTAAGGTGTCTTTCCAGCCGAGTTCGGTTGCGTCCGGCGGAATGATGATGTTGTCCCAGGTAACCCGGTTGAGCACTTGCACGTCGAACAGGTGGAAGTGGATCGGGTGTGTATCGACGCCATTGTGCGTGATCTTCCAGATCTGGGTCCCGTCGGCTGCGGAAGAGATCGGAGTGACTTTGGTGCCGGCGGATGGTAAGTTGGTGCCATCGATGAATTCTGTGGCCGGGTTGACGAACGGGTACAGGATGATATTCTGCGCGGCTGGGTTGGCCGGGACAGCCTCGAGGCCGAGGTTGGCAGTCATTCTGCCGAATTCATCAAAGCTTGCGGAATTCATTTCATCGTGGAGCGCCTTGGGCTCGAGCTTGATCGCCAGTTTGGTAGTCGGTGCTTTCAGCGTGTTGAACCCAAGCAGGTCTCCGCCTTGCTCCGAGATGCGGGCATAGCCATCGCAGCGGGTAACCGTGCTGCCTGGGGCATTGCACCAGCTGCTGGCAGCGAAGCTTGTGCCATAGGCTGAGTTGTAAGCTGCCTGCCCAACAATGATCGGGTGCTGGCCGGACTCAAATACGCCGGAACCATCTGCATGGTGTTTGAAGGCGTTCTGAAGCGCGGTCAGGTTGAAGGCCGGAGCCGGAGCAGCTGCCGCCACATTGACTTGCATGATGGTGCGGGTGTTGGGTCCGTAGCCAGGCAGGATGTTCTGGGCGCCGGTATAGTAGTCATAGCTAGCGACACGGGCCGGGAAGGCAGCCGGGGCGTCGTTGTAGAGGATCAATGTCTTGCCAGCGTACTTCGAGAAGTCCACGATCACGTCAGCGCGCTCGGCAGGAGCGAGGAGCAGAGCATGCTTGTCCACGTTGCCCACGTCGAAGCGGGTCGGGTCGGTGATCCAGGTGATCGGTTGGTTCGGTACCACGACCGGCGCTGGCAGGAAGCCACCCTCGCTGCCGATCTGGATCCAGCTCGGACCGACAGGGCTGATGGCGGTGTCGGGTGTGGGGAAGACGTTCGGGTCGATCTGCGCGGCCGCCACTTCAGCAGCCTTGAGTGCAACTTCGCTGTTGGTGCCGGTTGTCGGATCGGCCACATACCACTGCAGGTTCCAGAAGCGGTCGTTGGCTGCATTGAGAACACGGAACCGGTAGGACTTGGGTTCAACGGTGGTTGTCGGGTAAGCA
The DNA here is from genome assembly GCA_035298105.1 of Anaerolineales bacterium. Classification (GTDB taxonomy): domain Bacteria; phylum Chloroflexota; class Anaerolineae; order Anaerolineales; family Villigracilaceae; genus Defluviilinea. The sequence continues at coordinate 15,750 of DATGYJ010000580.1, forward strand.
GTTCCGTTCACAAGTGGCGTATCGTTGAATTGTTCCATCCCAACCGAGATATTTGGTGTGCCAGGAATTAACTGCGGTTCGCAGAATGGATCGGTCTGGTACTGCCAGGTGGCAGGATTATCTAGATTGCACTGCGGGTCATAGTATGGGTTGGCAATCGGCTGGTATTTGGCAGTCCCAGCGGGTGGCCAGAACCAGGGGCCGTACATCCAGCGTCCATAGGCGCTCATGCCGCTTGGGTCGCCAGGATTTTGGGCCGGCATATAGACGTGGTGATACCAGAGGTCGCCTTCTTTGCCCCAGCGGGCATAGTCCCAGGTTGGGTCCTGTTGGGCCATTTGTGCGGGACTTGGCACGAAGGTGCGGTCCTGGATGACGAGCGGAATTCCCACGCCCAAGCCTGCCAGGGGTCCACCTGCAGCTGTCAACTTCTGCTCGGTAGGATCCGTGATCACATAACCAGCTGCCTCGCCCGCATAAACGTTCAAGCGGGTAATACCCCAGGCGTGGTCATGGTAGAACAGCAAGCGAGCGCTTTGCTGGTTGGTGTAGTAGAAACTCATGCAGCCGTCGTTACCCGCATCGCAATTGGGAACGCCCAGGGCCTGGGCTGCAGGCGTGATCATATCGGGAACGCTCTCGACGCCGACGCCCTGCGGCCATTGAGTGTTCTCATTCGCGGGGGTAATCCACTGGTGCGCAGTACCGTCGCTGATCCAGGGTGTCGTTCCGCCGTGCAGGTGCAGTGTGGCGCGATCATCCCTGAAGCAGTCGGCTCCCTTCATGTCTGTGCACATGGGGTTGCGGACTGCATCCATCACTGTGCCCTGGTCCACGGGGTCAGCCATGCCCATGGGTCCCATGCCGGAGCCCATCAGGGTTGAATCGACGGGCAGGAACAGATCGCCGGCGGTGCCGGTGGGTAGCAGGTTGTAGAAGACAATCCTGACCGGCTTGTCTTTATTGGCTACGATGACGGGTCCCAGGAAGTGAGGATCGTCCACAGCGATAGCCTGTGAACCATCGGGCATCAGAGCCGGGGCAGAAGTGCCGTCGAGTAGATCGTTTTGAAGCGCAACGCCTTTGCTAAATGAGGCATTTGCCGGGGTTTGGAGCTGTACGTACTCGCGCAGGAGCGTTCCAGTTGCAGGCAGGGAGGAGCTCATGCGCTCGCGGTGCTGGACCAGAGCGATCACGTAGTAGTCCGCATCTGCGGCGAACCCATTCAACTTCGTGAAGGTTGTCGTATCGGGTACGCCGATGGGAATATGCTGCCCGAGGTTATTGTTAGCGCAGTCAGCAAAAGTTTGACCAGCCGCCGGGATGCACAACGTGGGCAGACCATCCTGGAACTTCTTGATGCCGCCAGTTGTAACGTAGCCGGAACCTCCGACGAGATTTGTGATCCCTGTGACTGCGCCAACATCGGTGACGGCTGTTGCCGTTGCGCCGGTGCCAGCACCAATCGTATCGCTGATATCCACCGTCGGGGTGGAGGTGTAGCCATTTCCGAAAGTATCGAGGGCCACGGTCTGAATGGACAGCGTAGCTGTGGCTAATGCGCCGAACCCACCATTGATGGGGTCGAAGACCGTACCATCACGAATGACCACGTTTGGCGCCGATGAGTATCCGGAGCCGGGATTGTCCACAACGACGGATGTAACCGTGCCGCTCGCATCCATCACTGCGTGTGCCGTGGCTTGTACGCCGTTCGGGTCGTTCGGCAGGTCGAAGTCCACGGTTGGCATGGTGTATCCAGAACCACCGCTTCCTAAGACGACCGCGTCCACACCCCCGAATGCGGTGGCTGTTGCGGCAATAGCGCTCGGCTGAATGAGTCCGGCACCGTCAATTGAGAACACTGTCGGTGCGGGAGCGAGCGTGATGATCCACGGGTTGGCAATCGAGCCAGCGCCAGTGACCGTTGAGCCGGCCAGCGCTGCCTGTACATCTGCTGCAAGCGCATTGTATGCAAGGGGGGCTGTCGGTACTCCATCGACATTGAGCATGAAGGTACCACCAATGGCACTGCCAACATTCACACTGAATGTATCAGCTGCAACTGGGGTAACACTTGCAGGTGTGGCTAATGGCCCACCACCGGTAATGCTCACACTGGGACTGATGTAGCCTGCACCGCCAGTGCCAACGTTGATCGCGGTGACAACGCCACCGGGATTGACCACTGCATCCGCTGTGGCCCCAGTTCCTGAGCCTGAAATGGCAACTGCGGCAGATGTGTAGCCGCTGCCAGGATTGGTGATTGTGATTGCGGTCACAACGCCGTTCGCACCCACTGTCGCAGTGGCTGTCGCACCGCTGCCATCGCCAGTGATCGCCACTGTGGCGTCTGCCAGTGTCAACGGGCTATTCGCCCAGTTCGGATACGGGCCGAAGTAATGCGGTATCTTCGTCTCGTCCGTAGGGCCTGAGGGCATGGCACTTGTGTTGCCAGCTACCACAGGGTTTTGGGCTTCCCGTGCGCTCGCCTGGACGGTTCCCCCAAAAATAAGGGAAATCAGGACCAGCGCCGAGATTGCTAGATTTAGAAACTTACGACCGTACATGTGTTCCTCCAAGGTTATGAGTAGTGAATTTTGAACAAATTGAGAGAGATTTCTCGAAGAATTCGAAACGATGAATTGTTTGCGTTCAGATCCTCCTTCCTGCGCCTTGATACGGGCAGGCATCACAGTCCGTGAAATTCAAAGTTTCAGACTTAATGTTTGGTGCCTGAGGCAGTGTTTGAAATTGCTGCGACCAAACCTGATCTAGCAGCTTGACTTCAGAAAGCTCGCTTATCTCGCGCGGGCCTGAATGATGAATTGCTTCCAGAAGATGATGAATATCTGCGCCGATTTCCTCCATAAAAGAGTTATAGTGGCCAGGCCAGGTGGCTCGATCAAATCGAAGTGAGGCACCGTTATAGCGGCCATACCAATGTGGCAGGGTAATTGTTCGCAGCCACGCCGGAGATCTGGCAGCCAGCACTTCCAACACCTGTTCCATGGCCTGCTGTGCCCAGTCCAGGCGATTGGCTGAGCACACGATTGAGATCAATTCCAGGCTTTTCAGATTGTGCATGTTCGCGAGGGGCGGAGTGAACATCACCAGCCGATCGATCAGCTTTTGAAATTCAGATTGACCGATGGGGTCGGTTGAGATCCTCTGGCGAAAATCACATAACGCCGTTTCACGAACCATTGCGGGAATCAGCGATAGGTGCAATGCGAATTTCCAATCGGTACGCGTACGGACCGCAGCAACGGCTTGAATATCGCTCAGCCCCTCCACAAACTGAAAGAATGTAATCAGTGCCAAAATCAGCTCTTCAGTATTTGAGACGCCTCCTCTCTCTGACGAATATGGGAGTTGCAGATCCTCCAAAATAGCATCCAGGTGTTCACCGATCAGAATATAAAAATTGCTGCGGCCAAAAATAGCATTTGCGGCTCGGGCGGTCTCTTTGGGGATAACTGGAATTGCTTTCGGGTAGTCAGGCATGTTGGTTCCGGGTTCCATGAAATGAAATGAGAGATGACACCTTTCAACTCTGTTATTAATATAGGGCAAAGTGAACGGCTTGAAATCGGTATATCCCCACAAACCTGGACGAATATCGTTGCTGAAAATCCACATAGAAGCAAAGACCACTCGTAGTTTCTACGAGTGGTCTTTGCGATTAACCCGCAAGTCTTGATCTTAACGACAGCCGGTAACCTGAAATCCCCACTTCCATGGAGCGCCACAGGTATAAAGCTCATACCTGTGATGACATTTTATGAAGCTCTTAGATCAAACCCTTTTCCTCTGCATATCTCATTAATTCCGAGCGACTCCGCAAGTTTAGTTTGGCGGTCAAATTGCCGCGGTGATACTCAACGGTCCGGACACTGATATGGAGCATCTCTGCGATCTGATTATTGGTATACCCCCGCGCGATCAGTCGGAGGACTTCAATCTCCCGGGAAGTCAATGGTTCAAAGGGCTCGGGAGCGACATTGACTGTTTGTGGCTGCCGGGACTGGTTATCCACAAATAAGAGACGCGCCATGGCAGGGTGGAGGTATAACTCGTCGCGCATGACGGCATGTATGGCATTTACCAGCTCGGATTTGATCGCCCTCTTCAATATATATCCCATTGCGCCTGCCCGGATGGCTTCCTGCATCAAACCCTTATCTTCGTGCACGGTCATGATCAGGATTTTTGCTTCGGGGACCAGTTGTTTGATCCTCCGGGTGGCTTCGATGCCACCCGAATCTGGCATGCTAATATCCATCAATACGATATCAGGTCGTTTTTCAACCGTCAGAGATACCGCACTATGTTCATCATCTGCCTCGCCGACCACGGTCATCCCAGTTTCGGCGTTGAGCAATGCGATCAACCCGGCGCGTAATAGGCCGTGGTCATCTGCGACTAATAACCGTATTGGCATAGTCGACCTCCATCATAATTGTTGTCCCTTTCCCGGGAGTGCTCTCGATCGTCAGCTTGCCATCGATCATTTCCGTTCGTTCGCGCATCCCAAACAGGCCCAAATGATTGCCTGTATCCACTCCATCTGGATCGAAACCGACTCCATTATCTTCGACGATCACGATCAATTTGCCGTCTCGGATCATCAATACTATATCTACCTGGGTGGCATGAGCATGGCGTACCACATTTGTTAAAGCCTCCTGCACGATACGGTAGAGCACCGTCTCTACATTTGCCGGTAAGCGCTCTACCACTCCGGTGGATCTGAAGCTCACATTGAGTCCATGCTTTTCTCCCACTGTATCAACATGCTGGCGCAGAGCTGCTACGAGACCTACATGGTCAAGGCTGGCAGGTCTTAACGCCATTGCGATGCGATGCAAATTCTCGATCACCCCATTTAAGGAATTTTCCATCTCCTTAACGATCTTTAGCAGAGTGTCCGGCTCGGCGATGTTTTTCTCCAATAAGCGCAGGTCGACCAATAGAGAGGTCAACACCTGGCCGGCTTCATCATGTAATTCGCGCGCGATATAAAGCCGCTCATTCTCCTGAATCTCCACCAGCCGACGGGAAAGAGATTGCAGACGCTCAGTACTGGCCTGAACGCGCTCGAAGAGCCATGCATTCTGGATGGCAACGGCTGCGTGCGCGGCGAAAGCCACCAGGCGATCACTCATCCCCTCGGTATAGAATCCAGGTTGAGCACTAAACAGATTGACGAAACCGATCACTTTCTTCTCGATGAGCAGGGGTGCGGATAGGAAGGACCGGGTCCATTTCAGGCCCTCTATCGCGACCCAATCCGGTTCCTGCTGCGTATCCAGAATGAGAAGAGGTTCGCCGGACTGGCACATTTTATTCAGCAGGGGAAAGCCTTCCAGTAGAAAACTATTGTTGATGCCCATCAGGGAGGCCGGCCAGATCATCTCACCCTGATGCGAGGCATCGTAGAACGATTCCCCTTCCAAGAGCGTGATATCTCCAAGCTGGTAGGGGATCACTTCTTTGATTTGTTGCAGAATGAGAGACAATACTTCGCTCAGCCTCAAGCTTTTGTTCAGGGTGAGCGCAGCCCTGACCAGAGCCTCCGACAGCTGGCGCTGTTGATGCTCGGCATTGCTCAGGATCTGTAACTCCAGATTCCTATGTTCGAGTTCTGTCTCGGCCTGCTTACGCTGGGTAATATCCTGTTTGATCGCGATGAAGTGCAGGATTTGGCCGCTCTCGTCCTGCACCGGAGTGATGGTCTGTTCTTCCATATAAAGACTGCCATCTTTATGGCGATTGATCGTTTCGCCCCGCCAGACTTTTCCTGAAAGGATCGTCTCCCACATTTGACGATAATAGGCGGCATCATGTTGGCCTGATTTAAGGGTGCGCATACTCTGGCCGATCAGCTCATGCGAGTCATAACCACTGATTTGAGCCAGGGCCGGATTTGCCCACTGGATTTTGCCCTGAGGATCGGTAATGAGAATACCATTGGCAGCAGCTTCCATCGCCGTAGTCTGGATGCGGAGTTGTTGTTCGATTTCCCTGCGGTCGGCGATTTCGTTCAGCAATTCCTTGTTTTTAATTGCCAATTCTTCGGTCCGTTCCTGAACGCGTAACTCCAGTTGGTCGCGCGCAGCGCGCAGGGCCTCCTCCGCCTGCTTCCGCTCGGTAATGTCGTGTACCATCCCGACGGAGCGAACGATCTGACCTGTCTCATCCCGGACGTGTTCGCATTTTTCGTGGACAATGCGTATCTCACAGCTCGGACGTTTGACAATTCGGTGCTCGATTTCGTAGTTGTCTCTGCCTTCGCGGATTGATCCTGAATAGGCTTCATCCACCGCCGTGCGATCATCCGGGTGTACAGCTTCCAGGAAGGCTTCGTAAGTGGCAGCAAACTCCTGCGGCGCTAACCCGAAGAGGTGGTAGACCTCGTCAGACCAGGTCAGGCGATCGTTGAGGAGATCGAGCTCCCAGCTGCCCAGATGGGCGATCTCCTGTGCCTGGTTCAGACGCTGTTCGCTCTGGCGCAGTCTGGTGTTGACCTGTTCCAACTGCTTTTGGGCATCCAGGGAATCTTCCATGAGGTTGAGGGCAGCCAGGCGTGAGGAGCGCAGGCTTTCATTGACTGTCCTTAGTTCGGCATTGATCTGTCTCACCGCTTTCTCGGCTCGATCACGTTGGATGGCGTAACGGATGCTCCGGACTAATATGTCGCTATCGATCTTGCCCTTGACGAGGTAATCCTGGGCATTCAGCAAAAGGGCCTGCAATCCAGTCTCCTGATTGTCCAGTCCCGTCAGCACGATCACGGGTGGGGCAGACGGCAAGGCGAGGATCTTTTCAATCCCACTCAGTCCGGAACTATCCGGCAGGTTGAGGTCCAATAGAACAACTGCAAAGTTGTCCGTTGAGAGCAGCAGGGCAGCCGCTTGCAAAGTCACCGCCCCTACCACCTCAAATTCCATTGAGGCAGCTTCCCGGAGCTGCTCTTTCAATAGACGCAAGTCGGCGGGATTGTCCTCAACAGCCAACACCCGGACAATATTTGTTCCCATCTAGTTTCCTTTTTTCGGTGGCAGTCTGACGATAGTCAGCCAGAAATCCTGAATGGATTTCACCACTTTGGAGAACTGGTTCAAGTCGAGAGGTTTTACGATGTAGCAATTGGCGAACAGGTTATAGGATTCCAGGATATCTTTCTCGGCTTCGGAAATGGTAAGCACGACAACCGGGATGGCCTTCAATTCAGGGTCGTTCTTGATCTCCCTTAGAACCTCGCGCCCGTCTTTGCGCGGCAGGTTGAGGTCCAGCAGGATTAACTCGGGCCGCACTGCATCCGCATATTTGCCCTCCCGATGCAGAAATGCCAGCGCCTCGACCCCATCGTTCACCACCTTGAGGTTGTTGTACAGCTTCTCCTCCTTCAATGCTTCCTGGGTGAGGCGCACGTCTGCCAGGTTATCCTCGACCAACAGGATCTCGATTGGCGTCAGTAAGTCTTGAGGTGTCATTTTGCATTCCTTTGTGTCTGTAGCGCAAGATGCTATCCTATACTACCGGCTGCTCTTTTCAGATGGCACGGTAAAGTAGAACGTCGAACCCTGTCCCGGCTCAGATTCCACCCAGATCCGGCCGCCCAGGTTTTCGACGATCTTTTTGCAGATGCTCAAACCAATGCCTGTGCCCGGATATTTGTCGCGGGGATGCAGGCGCTGGAAGATCATGAATATCCGCTGGCTATATTGCGGTTCGATACCGATGCCATTATCACGCACCGAAAAGATCCATTCAGCCTCGACACACCTCGCAGACACGTGGATACAGGGCGGCTGCTCGCCATGGAATTTGAGAGCATTGCCGATCAGGTTCTGGAACAACTGAATGAGATTGGATTCATGAACTGTGATGGTCGGCAGCTTCTCGAAAATCACCTGTCCATTCGCCTCTTCGATCGTTCTAGCCATACCGGTCACCAGCTTGCGCAGGACTTCGTTACAATCCACTTCGAACGTATCCGAAGTCTGACGTCCAGCGCGTGAATACGCCAGCAGGTCGGTGATCAACTTCTGCATCCGAGCGGCGGCATCCACGATAAACTCGATGAAATCGTTGGCATCCTGGTCGAGCTTGTCCTTATAGCGCCTTTCGAGCAGCTGCGAATAGCTGGACATGATCCGCAGGGGTTCCTGGAGATCGTGCGAGGCCACATAGGCAAATTGCTCCAGGTTTTCATTCGAGCGGGCAAGCTCCCGGTTCGACTCTTCGAGATCAGCAGTGCGCTCTTTGACCAGCAACTCCAGATTCTCCTTGTGGTGCCTCAATTCCGCCTCAGCACGTTTTTGAACAGTTACATCGCGGGCGGCGGCGAAGACACCCAGTACGTTACCATTGGCGTCCTTATAAAGGCTGGCGTTATAAAGTACATCCATAAGGTGACCATCACGATGGCGAACAGTCAGCGGGTAGTCTGTAACGAAGCCCTGTGCAAATACCTGCCGGTAGCCCCGTTCGGCTACTTCCGGCTCGGTGAAAAACATCGAGAAATCCGTACCCACCAATTCGGTGCGGGGCACGCCGGTTGCCCTGACCGTCGCCTCATTGACGTCTGTGATCTTGCCTTCCGGCGAGATGGTAACCAGCGGGTCAAGAGAAACTTCGATTAATGTGCGGGTATATTGGAAAGTCTGTTTCTGTAAAGCCGCTTCCAGCAGCGCCGCTTCAGCCTGCTTACGCTCGGTGATATCTTGAAAAGTACCGAAGAGCCGCACACATCTACCATCACGGAATTCCGGCTGCCCAATCGTGCGAATCCAAATGTTCCTGCCTTTCGCCGTGATTAGTGGCAATTCCAAATCATAGGATTGACCCTCCTCGATAGCCCGGCGCACAGCTTCAGTGATTTTGGGGCGTGCTTCGAGAGCGTAAAATTCGATTGCGCTTTCCAGTTTTGGTTGGAAAGATGGATCTACTTCGTGAATGCGATAGGTTTCCAGCGTCCACTCCGGCTGCCTCGTTCGTAGATCAAGCTCCCAGCCGCCGATTTTAGCCATCTTACCTGTTTCAAGTAATAAGGCTTCGTTACGCCGCAAGGCCACCTCTGCCCGTTTACGCTCAGTAACTTCCCGCTCCAGATCTGCTTTGGAAGCCGTAACTTCTTTCAGGTTGGCTGTCATCTGGTTGAAGGCGTGGGATAATTCTCCGATTTCATCCGCCCGCTTCACGGCAATGGTAAAGCCCAGATGACCGGAACCAACGATCTCTGTCCCGGCCTGCAGTTCGGCAATGGATCTCAAGGTGCGCCTGTCAATCAAATAATAATTGATCAGCAGGTAAACACCGAAAATGCCAATCAGCATATAAATGAGCAAAAAGTTTATCTGTATCAAGCGGTCAGCCCGGTCACGTAATTGCCGGGAAAGCAAGGCGGCCTCGAAAGCGATGCTCTGGTTCTGAACTTCCATACGGCTCCATGAAACCTGATTAAATGCGGAGTCAGGTGTACCACCAGAGGTCTGAGCCGATGCTTCCAGGGTCGAGGCAACATCCTTGAAAATCGCCTGCAACCGTTTCTGATCTGCGGTGATATGACTGATAATTGTCTGTTGCTCCAGATTGAGCGGCGTTAGCTGGGCAAGATCCCTGGAAAATGATGTGAAACTCGATTCCCACCGGGTACGCTGCTGGCTTTCGCCGTACATCAGGTAATCACCCGCTAAATAATTCAGCTCGTTTGCTCTCTGCTCGATCTGCCCGGCAATCTCCTCCTGCTGGCGAAGCACGCCAACCTGTCGATTGGTCAGAAGCAGCGATGCCGCCATTCCGATCAAAATCAGTCCAAAGAAGGACAGGGTGAAGATCAATTGAGTCCTGATTTTCATGATATCTCTTTTCGGCGAGTATCCCGTTCAGTGTTCCAAAACCTCGAACAAACTTTTTCGTTTGCCAAATTTTGAAGCTCTCATAACTCTTTCAATGGATGATGTGCACTGCTTCGGCCTTGACAGCCTGCAGGCCGTCAAGGTAGATGTAATCCACGAAATCAGGTACTTCTTTTTCAGTGGTGAGGTTGTTCTCGATCATCCAGCGCGCTTCGTCTTCCATGGCGGCGATGAGTGACTGGTCGAGCGAGAGAGAAAACTGGTTTTGAGACCAGACGGTGTCCATATAGGCGGCCTCCAGCTTGAGCTGTTTCTGCACGATGGCTTTTGCCTCGGCAGGATTGCGTATGGCATACTCCTCAGCCAGTACCAGTGACTTGAGGAACCGATTGACGAGGTCGGGATGTCCCGTTATCCACTCGTCGGTGGAAATCAACTGTGTCTGCAGAGGCTGACTACTCTGCGCTGACCAAACAACGGCATTGGCGCCCAAAAGATCTTTGGCTGTATTCGCATATGGTTGGGCGGTGACAACGGCATCAATTTCTCCGTTCACAACGGCATTCACCCATTCTTCCGGAGTCTTTACTTCGACGAGGGTTATGTCATCTATATGCATGCCATTCAGTTCAAGGAACCTCCCGAGAAAGAAATGTGCTATGGTTCGAAGAGTCGTCCCAACCCTTTTTCCTCTGAGGTCTGAGACCTTTTCAATTCCCCGATCTTTGCGTCCGATAAGATAGATGAACTCGCTCTTGGCGATCGTCCCAATGCTGCGAATTCTCTCTTTCTGGAGAACCTTCCCGACCAGGGGAAATTCACTTGCCCCTACTACAAGATGCGCTTCGCCGTTCAAAAGTCCATCTAATGAGCCTGCTCCGGTCTCATATCGGCGTGGCGTTACGCTGAGCCCGTTCTGCTCGAAATAGTTCTGGTCCTGGGCAATCCAGAAAAGTGCAGTGGCCTCAAACGGCGAATACGCCACAGTGATCGGTTCCATCCTTTTGGAGCAGGATACAGAACCTAAGGCGATCACCAGAAACACAATAACTATGTTCTCAGCAGACTTGGTTGTTCGTTGCCAATGATGCATTAGCATAGTCCTTCTAGAAACCCAGATCGTATTCAGTCATTGTCGAAGGCTAGAAGATAACGTTGCGGCTGGCTGGTGCTCTCGCAAAGCTCGTTGACTTCTTTCTTCAACTCGATCATACGCAGTTCGCGACCAACCATCGCCTGGTTGAAGCGCCTCAATTCGGCGTTGGCAGCCTGGAGCGCTGCCTCAGCGTGTCTGCGCTCGATGATATCCTCCTCCAATTTAGAATTCGCAATCCTCAATTCTTCCGTGCGTTCCTGCACGCGCCGCTCCAGTTCATCATACGCTTCAAGCAATCTCTCTTCATCCAGTTTGTGCTGGGTGATATCTTTCCCTGTCGCTACAAAGTGAGTGATGGTATCCTGTGCATCGCGCAATGGAGTGATCGTCTTTACTTCGTGATACAGATCGCCATTTTTCTTGCGGTTAGCGATTTCGCTCTGGAACACATCCCCTTTGAGAATTGTATTCCACAGCTCTCGGTAGAATTCATTGTCATGCAGGCCAGATTTCAGCACTCGGGGAGTTTGCCCCAGCGCTTCTTCTTTGGCATAGCCGGTGAGGCGCTCAAAGGCCGGATTCACGTATTCGATCACTCCATCCCGGTTCGTGACCACAACTGTATCTTCTGTCTGCTCGACGATCCGCGAGAGCTGGCGGTTCAAATCCTCTGCCTGTTTGCGCAAGGTGATATCGGTGCTGTACAGGAATGCCAGGCCCAGGTCAGGCGCGCCGTGGATCGTCCATTGTAAAACGCGTTCGCCCAGATGAGTTTCAGGGATTTGTTGAGTGGCTCCGGTAGCGATACAAGCGGCCAGGTCCAGATCGGAAAGGTCGGATATGATATCCGTCAGTTGTGCGCCAACGCAAAGCCCAATCCCTTCAGCGGCCGGGTTAGCAATATTGACTTGGCCTCCGGGGTCCACCCGTATCACCGCGTCAGGATTGTGGGCGGGGAAAAGAGCCATCTCTCGAACCTGCTCCTGGGCCCGGTTGCGTTCAGCGCGAACGCGCAGCGCCGTAATGCCAAACGCTAAATCGTTCGCCAGTTCGGTCAGGAGACGCACTTCCTCTTTATCAAACGCCTCCGGCAAGGCCGAATAGATGGTCAGCGCGCCAAAGGTGGCTTTCCCATCCTTCAGTGGTAAGGCAATACTCGATTGATAGTCTCGCAATACTGCTGATTCGCGCCATGGCGCCATGATTGGATTGGTTAGGAAGTTTTGATTTACCTGTACCACGCCTGTCCGGACTGCCGTGCCGGTTGGACCACGACCTCGTTCGTTATCAGCCCACGAAATCTGGGCAGAGTCGAGATAGCCCTCTTCAAAGCCGACCTGGGCAGCAGGATGAATACTTTTGGCTTTATCCTGTTCAGCGAACCCAACCCAGGCCATGCGATACTGCCCGGTAATCACAATGATTTCACACATCTGCTGCAGCAATTCGTGCTCCTGATCGGTACGCACGAGAACCTGGTTACATTCATTCAGTACTGAAAGGGCGCGATTGACCAGCCGCAGGCGCTCTTCTGCCTGCTGTCTCTTTTCAATGTGGCGAACGAGGGGGCGAAACGAGAGATAATAAAGCCCGGGAAAGATGAGTATTACCATGGTCCCGGCATCGATTAACGTCATATATTGGTAGGGAAGTGGCGGCAATTCAAAAATAAGAATCATCGCCGCAACTTCTGCCAAAAATATACTTAAGATGAGGACAAACAAGAGGCGTAAATGTGAAAAATGCTCGCGGGTATGCTGCTCACGCTTGGTATGGGAAGCGGTTGATTCCTCCCCCAAAGGCAAATCATCTTTGATTTGAGAAACTCGTCTATTGTCAGTGCTCTTGGTTTCCATGTTGCTCCTCAAAAAAAGACGGACTTTATTTGCCTATGAATTGTTGGTAAATCTTCTCTATACTCCCAGGTCTAAAACATGAAATGAGTATTTTCTGATAAGACATACGAAAGGTTTAACACCAGTACATGACGGAAACCTCATCGAATGGCCTCAGGAAATCTGTAATGTTTTTGCAAGACATTAAGCATGTTTTGGCATTCACATTAGACCCGAATCTCCTTCACTGCGCAAGCTTTTTTACGAGTTTGATGTGAGCGAAGTAAACGTCAACGTATTAACATAGAAATTCCATAGTTACACAAAAATCCCTTCACGTGAAGGGATTTTTGTGTATAAGAACACTGGTTAGGGTGTTGCGAAATGAAAGGTTATCCAGGCGCTGGGACCATTCGGCCCATTGGCCCGCACCCGCCAGTAGAGGGTCTTATGGGCCGGCAGGTTGACCGCGGGGAGGTAAGTGGACCCTGACACATTGCTGTTCACCAGCAAGGTGCCAAAGGTGGAACTGAGGGAGATTTGGATGGTGTAGCCAGTAGCCTTCTGTGCATCCTCCCAATCGAAACTCGGTCTCAGAGAGATGGCTGTCTCTCCATTGCCCGGAGAGAGCAAAGTGGGAGGCAGTATTGCTTCGCGGAAGGACCAGGTGGCTGACCAGGCGCTGGACTGCCCGGTGGCGCTGATAGCACGCACATGCCAGTAGTATTTGGTATTCGGATTGAGCACCGGAGCAAAGTCTGAAGTCGCCGTACTCTGGGTGAGAAGATTACTGGTAAAGGCCAGATCGGTGGCGAGTTGAACTTCATAGTGATCCAGGAAGGTACCTGCTGGCAGCACGGCATTACTCCAATCGAGTTTGGGTTGGGTCAGGAAGACCAGGGCATTATTAGCCGGTGCCAATAATGCTGGCACACCCGGCGGATTGCCGGTCGTAAAGGACCAGGTGGGAGACCACAGGCTGGGACCGTTCACTCCGGTCGCCTGGACATGCCAGTAGAGCTTGGTATTGGCCGGCAGATCAATCGGCAAGGCGTAGGTCGAGCTGGTAACCAGCGCGCTGCGCAGCGGACTGCTGAGATTGGCATAGCGCGAAATGATGATCGTATAGCCGCTGGCGCCCACAACCGCATTCCACTCCAGGGTGGGACGTTTGTTGAGCAGGCTCTCGCCATCGGTAGGTGTGCTCAGCACCGGCGGCAGCGTGGCTGCTCGCAAGGTCCAGGTGGCGGAGGTGTTGTACTGTCCCAGGGTGTTGAAGGACTGTACTCTCCAGGAATACTTGCTGTTCGAGTCGAGGCTGATATTGGAAGGGATGTATTCCGAATGCAGCCGGTCGCTTTCGGGATGGTCGAGTACCAAATCTGTGAAATTCGTATCACGGGCGACCTGCAACTGGTAATGGTCGAAGGTAACACCGGTGGGGAGGGTGGAGGGATTCCAATCCAGGCGCGGCAGCAGATAGTTGGTGTTCAGGGCATTATTGGTTGGCGAGACGAGTACCGGCACGCTGGGTGGATTGGGACTTGTAAACGAGCGGACTACCGAGGGAGCGCTGGGGCCATTGGCACCCTTGGTGAAGACCCGCCAGTACAGTGGCATGTTGGCAGGGAGGTTGCCCGTGGGCGTGTAATTAGAAGCTGTCGTCTGGGCGGTGAGAGCCAGGAGGGTGAAGGCGCTATTCTTGGAGATCTGGAGGGTATAGCCCGTGGCATTGGGTACATCTCCCCACTCGAAGCTCGGATGCAGCGTTAGCTCAGGATTGGCATCCGCGGGTGCAGCCAGGGTCGTCGGAACCAGGGCCGTGCGGAAACTGAAAGGAGTCGTCCAGCCTAGTGTAGCTCCCAGCGTGCTGAACGATCGCACGCGCCAGTAATATTTGCTATCGGAGGGCAGGTTGCTTGGAATCGTAAACTCCGAAGTGGTGACTTCCCTGTCATAAATGGGAGCTAGGAAATTACTGGTGGTCGCCACCTGGATCTGGTAATGATCCAATCTAGCTCCGGAATCAGACCAATTTAGGAGTGGAGTGTAATCGGTCGTCAGCCCATTATTCGCAGGAGCCTCCAGTGTGGGCAAGGACGGTGTGCCTGCACAGCGGTAAATGTGGATATCATCCACATACCAACCCCCATAGTTATATTCATCATCTGTGGCAAAATGCCAACGGAACTTCACGGTTTGTCCGGCGAGGGATTGGAGGTTATAGCGCGAATAAACCCAGCCATGGCTGTCACCCACAAAAGCCGATCTTCCTTTTAATGCGTTGCCAAAGTAGGTCAAGATCGTGCCTTTATAATTCTGACCCGCTGAGAAAAGCGGCTTGGCATCCAACCAGGTGATTCCGCCATCTTTGCTGTACTCGAGCACAGCTCCATCATAATAATACGTCTTGTAATATTCAAAAGCAAAGGCATGATAGAAGAACAGGTAGGGAGTCCCTCCCTCAGGGATATAGATGCCGTTCTTCATTGTTAGTGTGGAGTTGTTAAGAGTGGCTTGATCATTCCCCCACATCCAGTGGCCGTATGAAGGATCGGACCAAAGAGACCATGCTCCCTGGATGTTCCAATTATTCGTACCGCTCTCGAAATCTTCGTCGAACAGCGCGGCCGGAGCAGTTGTCGTCGTGCCGCTTGGGCAGACCTGTGTGCTTACCGCAGGGTAAAACACAGGTTGCGTATTCATTTGCACAGCATCCAAAGCGTTCTGGACCTCTGTACAGTCTGAAGCGGTAATGCCTTTTTGGCCCGCAAGGTTCGTGCAGGCTTGCTGCAAGTCATAATAAAGATCCGAATAATCTGAGCCCGGAGTCAGCAAATTCGTCTGGGCTTCATAATAGATCGCCGCGGTCTTGTCCCAGCCCAGCGCTTTGACCGTCCTGCCGTTGAACGTCCCACCAGCCACCATCAGGTAGACTGCCTTGTTGTTCACACCGCTGTTGGAATGGATACCCCAGTTGTCGTCCTCGGTTTTTACGTACAGGCTGCTGGTCATCTTATCCGGGTCGCCATAGGCGGGTGGGCTGCTCATACTGCGAACTGCCCCTTTCCCGGTGATATTTTCGCCTATCAGCCACCGTACTGTCGCAGCGTCATTTCCCAATCCATTCGTTTGATCATAATACTCACCCCACAAGTCTGAGAGCGATTCATTGATTGCACCGGATTGTTCATAATAGAACAAGCCGGACTCCACCTCGGTGACGCCATGGGTAAGCTCATGGGCAACAATATCGTCGGCGCTAACAAATCCGTAGCCGTCGCCATAGATCATCTGCGCTCCGTTCCAGAACGCATCCTTGTAGCCTGTTTTATACTGCACGGTGGAGAGGATTGGCATATTATTGTCGCCAATACCATTGCGGTTATGTTTGGAAAGATAAAGGTTGTAAACTCCAACCGCAAACAACTGGGCTTTATTGGCATCTGGAATATTGCTCGCGCAAGGCGATGTAATTTGATCGCAAACCAGCCTCCCAAAGAGCGCCTCGGTATGATTCGCGGTATAAGTGCGTATATCAGGCAGAGCACCGTGAGAAAGGGAGCCCTCAAAGGCGCCGATATCGCAGATCGTCGTTGAACGCGCGACACCACGTTGATCCGTATCAGGACAAGATGCCCCTTCGTCGATCGCTGCACTGCCTTCCTGCAGGGCATGAGTATAGGTCAAGCCTCCATTATCGGCCAGGTTCCCAAGCTGAGCAGCTACCACTTTCGATGACGAGCCAATTTGGTCGTTGGTGGAACTGACAAAGCTACAATCCGATCCGGTTCCGATCAAGTTATTCCGGCTGGTCTGAATGCTGCCATAACAATCCTGGCCCTCGGCGGCAGAATTTCCAGCGATGATGCTATTTGCCAGGCTGAGATTAACATTATTCCCAATATAAATCCCACCACCGCCAGTTGAACCAGAAGCCGATGTTGCAATATTTTGCGTAATGGTCACATTCAGGAGAGAGGCCGCGCCACCCGTCAGATAGATCCCTCCTGCGGAACCGGCCATATTGTTGCTGATCGTGCTATTCACTATGGTGAGCTGGCTGCCCCGGTGATAAATTGCGCCGCCGCTGGAAGCGGAAACATTGTTATCCAGCGTGGAATTGAAGACGGATAAATTGGCACCTGTGTCGTTCAGGATGCCTGCTCCATCGGTGGCACGGTTATGCTGAATGGTGCTGTTTCTGATGGTCAGCGTCCCACTATTCCAGATTCCGGAAAAGGTGTTTCTGACTGAAATCCGATCCAGGTTGACCGTTCCACTGGTGACACGGATCCCATTGAGTTGGTTTTGACCATCGATAATCGAGGCTCCACTTTGGCTTGTGAAATCGGAGTTCCAGCCCCCAACGATATCAATGTTCTTGGAAATTGTAGCAACGTTACTGCCTGGATTGCCAGTGTATACTCCTTCCGCTAAATAAAGGATTCCGCCGGCAAGAGCCTTATTTATGCCGGCATTGATTGTTTTGCAGGGTGCAAGCGGAGAATCGCAGGTGTTGGAGTCGTCTCCTGCCGGAGAAACATACCAGGCAATATTGGTTACGTTGAAGTTCAGCGAGTTGGGAAATGATCCGACTGTTGCAACAACTGTATAACCGCCAAGCTGGGTATTTGCGGTAAAAGCTGGTGCCGTTGCAATGCCGTTGTCATTCGTAGGAATGGTAATCGTATTGGTCGCGCCGCTGAACGTGCCACTGGGGCCTGAGGCCGGAGCTGTGAAGACCACATTCATTCCCGGCATGGGGCTGCCATTGTTATCAAGCACATATACAGAAAAAGGTAGCGGCAGAGCGAGTCCTGGTCCCACTTGCTGGTCTGACCCGCTCATAATCCCGAGACTCTGGATGGTGCCGGTGGAAGTAGGATATTCATAGGCTCCCAGATCGCAGACGCTACCCTGGGGGCGCGGCAGACGACGTTGATCGTTTGGCAGGCAGGTTGCCGGGTTTCCAGCATCAATCGCAGGACTACCCGGTAGGATAGGATAGTAGCCCGGAACGTTCCACATGTAGGCACTCAGCCGTGGATCTACATTATAAAGATCGCCTGTAGACTGAGATATGCTGCAATACCCATCTTTTGTAATGAGGTTGTGATCAGAAGTGTTGATGGTTCCATAACAGTTCTGTGCTACGTTGTTGAAAAGGATTGAATTTCTAATCGTCGTAGTGCCTGCATATTTGAACAGAGATCCTCCCCAGGAAGCACCGTTCTTTGTGAAAGTCGTATTGTTGATGGTTAAGATACCACCCGCCTGGTAAAGTCCGCCACCTTCGCTTATGTAACCCAGTCCCGTATTGTTCTCCGAAATGGTCGAATTGGAAATCGTTACGGTACCCCCTTCCTGGTAGATGCCAGCGCCTCTTGCGCCAATTTTGTTTCCAAGCACAGTGCTGTTATTGAGGGATAATGTTCCGGAGGGGCCCACATCGATTCCTCCACCAGCCCATCCGCTGGTGTTGTAACTGATGAGACTATTATTAATCAATAGACTTGCGTTGGAATAGATGCCACCGCCTGAGGTTGAGTTCGAGCTTATATTGGCTGTGACAATACTCTCGGTCAGCGTAAGATTTCCCAGGGCGTCGATTCCGCCTCCAGCTGACGCGCTTTGTCCATTTTTGACAAGGAAATGGTCGATAAAAGCGGTCACGCCGCTATTGATCTTAATTCCCTGACGCGCATTCTGCCCATCGATGATTGATTTATCAGCTTGCGCAGTAAAACTTGGATCCCAGCCTCCGGAGATGGTGATATTCTTGTCGATCAATACGACCTGGCTGGCGGCACTGGTATAAACACCGGTTGCCACCATGATCGTTTTGCCTGCTGTCGCCTTGCCAATTGCTCCATTAATGGTAAGGCAAGGGGCAGCCGGGGAATTACAGGCGTTGGTATCCAGCCCTCCGGGCGCCACGTAAAAGTCACCCCAAATATTGGCTAGACTCAAAGAGGTGGTAAACCCATAGCCCGCCGCACTGACGTTAATATTGTAGGTTCCCACTTCGTCGTTTGCAGTAAAAACAGAGCTGATGGCTGAGCCGCTGCTATCCGTGGTGATCGTCGTTGCATTGGTATGGCTCGCCGCGAAGGTACCGCTTGCACCCGAGCCGGGTGCCGTAAACGTGACGTTGATCCCACTGATACTACTTCCATAACCATCTGTCACGCGCACAGTCAGCGGAATGAGGAACGCGTGATTCGGAAAGGCTTGTTGGCTATTACCGTTTAAAACGGTAATTGTCGTTGGGACACCTCGGACATATTGATTTTCAAACCAGAAGCTCGCCGCGTTCCCTACGCCGGTTGTGGTTGCCTGGACCGTGTACGTACCACCAGTAGCATTGGCCGTAAAGACGGATGAAGTAGCATTGCCGCTTGCGTTGGTGAGAACATTTTCAGTGCGCGATCCGTTGCTGGCAAATGTCCCGCTCGGGCCGCTGGCTGGTGCGGTGAATGTGACAGTGGCTCCATTGACCGGATCTCCATTCCCATCCTTGACCAGGACGACGAGCGGGTTCGGAAAGGCCTGGTTCACTGGTTTTAGCTGATTGCCGCCGCTCACAGAGGTAATACTCGTCGCGACGCCGGGAGTATACAGATTGCGCAGCGAGAAATTGGCAGTCGTTGTGATACCTTGAACGGATACACCGACATTGAAGTTGCCTGTCGTGCCATTGGCCGTGAAGACGGAAGCTGCCGCAATCCCGGATGCATTGGTTGTGACGGTTTCTGTGCGGCTATTGCTGCCGGCAAAGATGCCGCTGGCCCCACTGGCAGGCGCGGTAAAGGTCACATTGATGCCGCTGGGAACCGGGTTATTGTAGCTGTCCAATATGCTGACACTCAGGCGAGTGTCGTATGCCTGATTGATAGGCTTTTGTTGATTATTTCCACCGGCCAGGCTGAAGCTCGCAGGAATACCCGGGGGAGGCAGGTTCTCCAGGAAGAAGGTCGTGTGCGCTATTGTTTGACTGGTAGAAACTGAAACCGTATACGCACCCGTAAGGCTGTTCGCGGTAAAAATCGAGGAATTGCCGAGGCCATTTGCGTCCGTTGTCACAGTTTCTGTATTGCTATTGTTGCTGGCGAAGGTCCCGCTCGCCCCACTGGTGGGAGCAATGAATGTGACACTCGCCCCGGCAACAGGCGTTCCAAAATAATCCGTGACCAGGACCGTCAAAGGATTGTTGAAGGATTGGCCGGTCTGTTTTTTCTGATTATTCCCCCCAGAGACTGTCACGCTAAAGGGCACGCCCGGGTCGAAAACTTCGAGCTCGAATGCACCGATATCACACCCGGCGCTCTGGGGACGGGCAGTTCCCAGCTCATCTGTAGCCGGGCACTCGCCGGAATTGCCTTTGTCGATCGCCGGACTACCTCCCAATAAGGTGTAAACAGGTGGTGTGTTTATTAGAGTAGAACTGATTTGGGGATTCACACCCAATTGATCTGCGCTGCCGGCAGTTACCGTGCAGCCTGTAATGTTCCCGATAATATTATAGTTGGAAGTATTGATTGTCCCAGAACAATCCGGATTGCTCGGGGAAGTATTGTTGGCAACGATGCTGTTCGTGATTGTGGTTCCCGTCGTTGGCAAAGATACGCCCCCGCCTGAGACAGAAGCGCTGTTATAGGCGATGGTTGAGTATTTGATATTGACGGTTCCGGTCGATGGACCGGAAACGTAGATCCCGGCGCCACTGTTGGAAACGTTACTGGCTATGGTCGTGTTGATTAATGACAAGGAAGCATTATTGATCAAAAAAATGCCTGCTCCCCGTCCGGCTGTATTATTGATGACCGAGCTGTTCTTTAAAGTGAAATTAGCACCATAAATATAGATACCACCGCTATCGGAACCCGTATGAGAATTCTGAATCACAAAATTTTCAACCACTACAGTTGAACCGGCGGAGTTCGCCAGGATACCATTTTGGACCCCACCACCATCGATGATCGATGCCCCACCTTGTATCGCAAACGCGCTGTCCCAGCCACCGGATAAAGTAAGTCCTTTGTTAATGACTGCAACATTGCTGGCTGGGTTGGTATATGTGCCAGTCGTAACTTTAATGACATCACCTGTTCCGGCCTTTGTAATTGCCCCATTCAGGGTCCGACAGGGTGAATTGGACGCGTAACATAAATTTGAATCGCTCCCTGTCGGTGCTACGTACCAGGTAGCCGCGGCAGCTGTTACATCGCCTTCATTCGAACTGTCGAGGGGCAGGGTCGTTGCCTGAGGTTGCTCAGTTGGTAGCGGAGTCGCTGTGATGCTAGGCAGAACTCTCTCTGTTGGAATGGCGTTCTCTGTTGCCTCCGTTGGCACTTCTGTTGGCGTTGCGGTTGGCGGGGCATCATCTTGCAAAGGCTGGCTCGGCTCCGACTTTGCATTTTCCCAGGCCGTATCGATCTGGTTGAAATGCAGCGGGATGTTGCCCGTATGCGCATCCACTAACACCAGTTCCCGGACCGGCTCCGCCGCCTGCAGCGGCACCATTTCCACCTTCCATACCAGCATAGCAGGGACGAGGCTGGGATGCAGCAGGCTTTCATCGAAGATCCATAACGAGGCTTCGGTTTGCTGATAATCCGTCTCTGCACCCCCGTACCACTTGACCATCCCATGTTGGGCAGCGCTGATGGCAGCTTCTTTGGAGAGGTCAGGTTGGGTGTTGAGATCAAGTCCCTGGGCGACTTCTCCGTTCATGGAATACAGCTCGCCTGCCTGGCTGGCATTGACGATCAGCTCGCCGCCCAGCACCGGTACGCCTTGATAGACCTGCTGGTATTTGGTCACCACCCGGTCCGGTTCGGGCTGCGATTCTTTCGCCAACTGTAATTCCTGAGAAGGCTGGGTCAAGCCGAATTCGGGGGCGAATTGTTCGACCAGCACTTCGCTGCGTTCCTGGGCGGTCAGATCAGCCGACATGGCGCTCATGAGGGAGATGGGTTCATTGTTGGTGCCGGTGATGCGCGTGACTTTGCCGCTCTCGGCATTGTAATCACGATGGATGCCATCGTCCTTTTGAGCAGAGACAGCCGCTTGTGGCTGGCTCAGAGAGAGGATCGTGGACAGGATCATCGTGAAGGCCAGGAAGGCCTGGGTGAACTTGCGTGTGAGGGTCATGGAAGGCTCCGATGTCTGAAGATCAACAAAAAGACCTTGCCAGGTCAGCAAGGTATGAGAAAGGATGCCCGCGGCATCCGTATCGAAATGGACAAGAGGGTTATTCTGAGAGTACTACTTTGTGAAAACGTCCCACCCAGATTCATCGTTGTTCGCATTAATCGCTGAAAGTCTAGCAAAAGCAATTTGGCTAGTCAAGTGAAAAACTTCACGAAAAGGTTACAGTTCTGTTTGTTCTGTTTTTATATCTTGGGCAAAAAGTATCCCTTCGGGGGAGTAGGTGAATAGAGCGCTTCTGCTATCTCAGTTTCTTGTGCAAACTCGCTCTCGCCGCCGGGGACGGCGCGGGAGCGAGTTTGCCAATGGTCACTCCTATCTGAACGGCAGAATATTGACAAGGAAAACCTGCGACCAATCACTCCAATTCCCGGCAGCATCTTGAGCGCGCACGCGCCAATAATATGTTCCATGCAGCACACCCGGCGGTCTGCGCGCTGGGGTACGCTGTATCACCCCAAATGTGGGGCTGGAGAAATTAGAATCGTTATCGATCTCAAATTGATAGGCGACCGCGCTTCCTACACTAAACCACCGGAATGTTGGAGCGAGACGAACAGAAGCATTATTAATAGGGAAGCGCAGAAGCGGAGCTGCCGGAGGGACAGTATCCACTCTGAAAGAACGGACAGCGCTCCACTCACCGTATTGGTTGGCTGCATTGTATGCTCGCACGCGCCAGTAGTATTTGCCATCCGGTAATGAGGTGCTGAGCGTAAAGGTCAGGTCGGGGACAAAGTACGAGTTGGCACTCTGAGGGAAGGCGCTGTCTGTGGAAAGTTGGATCTCGTACTGGTGAGCGTTGGTGACCCCATGCCAGGTAAAGGTCGGCGTAGATATATGCGTTGTGTGGTTATTCCCGGGCGGGGATAGCAGAATGGGCCGAGAAAGGTCCGTGGCTGCACCCGGGATCGTCGCAAATGACGAAAAGGCTGTACTGGAATTGTCCGAGTACGTTGTACCCCCGACACTGACCGCCCGGATATGCCAATAATAGGTCGTCTGGTTCTTCAAGCCGCTCAAGCTCTTGCTGGTGGATGTGCCATTACTTACCCAGACTGAACAAGCGTTGTCATTCGTCTCGTCGTAGCAATATTCATACTCGGTTGCATCGCTGCTTATGCTCCAACTCAAGGTAACGCTGGTCGGCAGATCAATCGTCCCGTTGGCTGGGCCAGATTTGTCAAAAGCAGCCGGCGGAGCAGTAGGAATCACCAATTCAAACCGGCTCAGAGTGGAGACGTCGACAGACAACAGATTAGCGAGCATATCGCAGCCAGGGTTGGCATCACAGGCCGGAGTGATCTGTTGACCATCCTTTACGAGGAAGATACTTCCCTCCGCTTGAGTAGTCCCGTCTACGAGGCCATCATTATCAGCATCATTCCAAGCAAATGTCAGTGTGACGGGCACGGCGAACTGCAGGCCATGCGGTTGGATATTGAAGCTGCTCAGAACATCCAGTTTTTCCTGTGAGGTCGTGATTTGATAATTACCACCCAGATCGGTAACGCTCAAGGTCACATCTTCCTGCAGGGCATCCACGGGAACGTCGGCTGAAACCGTGTTGCTTGCCGTGGAGATCGTCCCGCCGCTTGAGCCGATCACCTCTGCCGTCATGCCATCACCGGCCGGGTCGTGGTCACTCCAATACGCCAAATTGGAGAAATAAGTAGGCGAGTAGTATGGATAAACACCCGGGCGAACCACCAGGGCGCTATCCGTATGGAACAATGGCATGACTGCCGTGTCCTGCTGTACCAGGATCTGTTCCGCTTGTTGCAGATAGTTGATCCGTTGGGCGGGGTCTACTTCCGAAACCGCAAGATCCATGAATACCCGATAATCACTGTTATCCCATTGAGTGTAATTGTACGGAGAATCCGGAGAGAATAGATCATGGAGGATGTTGTAAGCATCCGAGTAGTCGACCACCCAGCCCCATAGATATCCGTTGTAGGCACAGGTCGCTGGGACACTTCTACAGTTGCCGAGGATCGAATATCGTTCATCATACGTAACATAGTCGATGTTGACCGTGATTCCCAGCACTGTTTCCCACTGGTGCCTGACGTCTTCCATGATCGCAGTATTGTTTGGAGTGGCGACCAGGTTCAGTGCAGGGAAGCCCACCCCTCCCGGATAACCGGCCTGTGCCAGGAAAGCTCGCGCCTGGACCGGATCGTAACTGTATCCTACCGCGCTCCCCTGATATCCGGCCAATTCCGGCGGGATGACACCGGTGGCTTCCACGCGCCAGGGCGTCATCAGGGTGTCGTCAACCAGGATTTGCCGGTCAACTGCCGAAGCCAGCGCGGCGCGTACCAACGGGTTGTTGGTCGGGGCGACCTGGGTCGTAAAGCCGATGTATTGCACGCCGGGCGACGGCAAAATAGCCATGTCTGCTTTCAGGATTGGGTCACCTGTGATCGTGCCAAGCGGAATGTTGAGCAATACATCGACATCTCCATTCTTGTAGGCCGTGACCTGATCGGCCGGGTTCGGGATCACGTCAAAGCCGATCTGTGAGAAAACGCCCTGCACCGGGCCATTGTAGGCAGGATTCTTTTCGACTAGGATATGACCGGCATCATATTCCACCAGTTTATAGGGACCATTGCCGACAAAGTGCTGAGGAGATGTCCAGGCCTCGCCATATTGATCGATCACATCCTGACGGGCCGGAAGTGTAACAGGCCCCACCAGGATCTGTGGGAAGTGGGCGGTGGGCCGTTCCAGCGTGAACTCGAGCGTCAGGTTGTTTAGCGCTTTGATACCAACGAGGTTTCGATTTGTAATACTGCCGTCATGGAATGCTTTGGCATTGAGGATCGGGAAGAACAGGAAGCCATAGTCAGAGCCGACATTGGAATCCAGTATACGCAGGATGCCGTCCACATACTGCTGGGCAGTGACCGGTTGTCCGTCTGACCAGAGCGCGCCTGAACGCAGGTTGACCGTGTATACCAATCCATTGGCTGAGACTGAATAGCCTGTGGCAGCCAGAGGCTGCAGATTGCCCTCCTGATCCAGCTGGAACAGGCTGTCATTGAGAGTGTTCAGCACGGAAATATTTTCGAGTGTTCCCCTGGGCACACGCAAGTCTACCGGCGAAGAGATCGCAAATACGAGCGGGATCGAGGCCGGGGCGACCCAATCGGCTGCGAACCCAAATTCTGTGTAGTCCCCATCTTCATCCTGCCGATGAGCGTTTGTGTTCATTCCATAGGTAATATCCACGACCTGCTGTTCATCACTTCCAGTTCCGGGTGTTGAGAAATCAGCGGACCAGGCGCCATTCTGGGCGGACGTTACCCGGCGCAGCGCCCAACCATCGGGTCCTTCAACTTGTGCAAAGACTTCAACTCCCGGGTCTGCCAGCCCCGAAACGGTATTCGTATCGAGGTTGATACCGGTAACTTCAAGGTATTGGACCACCAGGGACTTGGTGATCAGACCATTGCTCATTTCAACATGATCGTTGGGTTGTACCTGGAAGTTGCCCAGATCGAATTGGACATACGTTTGGTTGGAATCCCACGGTGCAGGTTGGGGTGTTTGCTGCTGCTGGAAATCGATCCCTGCTCCGTTGGCGGGATGGTCAACTGTCAATGTGACGGGCCTGCCCAAAAGCCATTCATCTCCAGCGATATTGTTGTCCTTGACATTTGCACCAATGTTTGGGTGGGGTACATGCCGGACAACCTCCGTATAATCTCCATCGATATCAAAGAGATCCACGTCGATATCAGTAATAGGTGTAATGTCAATGATTACCTGCTCATCAGGTTCGTTGCCGGCAGTTCTAAAATCGGCTACCCAATTCCCATTGCTATCAGCAGTCACATTTCTTGTTCCCCACTCACCGGAGGTCCCTCTGGCAAATACCGACAGCTTGAGACCATGTTCTGTGGTGCCATGCACAAGATCCGCCTCTGCATCGACGTCGGTGATTTCCAACGGCTGGACGATCAGCTGTTTCGTGATCGAGTTGCCGCTCATGACCACGATATCATTGGGTTTCAACACGAAATTGGCCAGATTGAATTCGACCCAGGTGTACGTGGGATCATTTCCACCCGTTTCCCCAACGATGCCGGAATCGGTGTAATCGAGCCCGGGCCCGTTGGAAGGATCATCGACCGTGATCGTGACCTGCGAGCCCAGCGGCACTGTTTCGGAATAGATCTGATTGCGACTCAAATTGGCAACGACTCCGGCCGGTCGGGTAGGCCGCCAATGCCTGGTCGTATAATCGCCATCTGCCTCGTCCTGATGGATAGGTCCGGAACAGTTATAGTCCAAATCCTGGATCACTTGCTCCTCTGGAGAAGGACCACTACCCACTTCAGAAAAATCAGCCGACCATGCGCCATTCACCGGAGTAACGAGGCGGAGTGCACTTATATCACCGCACCATGCATGGACCTCAATTGGACTGGTTGAATTCGTGGTGCCTGATATGACATCGTTATTGAGATCCACTGCGGTGATGCGCAGGTCAGCAACAACCATGGTTCTGGTGGTGGTATAAGGAGAATCCCACATGGTGATCGTCTGCCCCGGTGCGATTTGGAAGGCACCAAGATCAAACTGAATCCAAGTGACGGTTGGGTTATCCGGGTCTGGCCCCACTCCACTTTTGGATGAACTGAAATCCACACCTGTTCCATTCGCAGGGTCGTCAACTTCCACATGGACAGTTGATCCCAGGGGCCAGTCCAGGCCCGCGATCCAATTATCGAAATGAGCCGTGATTGAGGGGTCATAGACATGCCAGTAGTCGGTAGTGAAATCACTGTCCCCTTCATTCCAACGCACTACGCCACTGTCGCCGGGTTTGATATCATAGATGCCATACTCCGGTGATGCAATTGAGAAATCTGCGCTCCAGACCCCATTGAGCACAGCCGCATCCCTTTGCATTTGCATACGAGCGGTCCATAGCGCAACATTTACGTTCGTGATCCCCTCTCCTGCCGTACCGGAAACGATATCATTTTCCACATCTACATCTGTCACATGGATATCTGCAACGGTCGTCGTGCGGGTGGTGTCCCCTCCTGTAACCGTGACCTCATCCCCGGGATGAAGTGTGTAGCTGTCGCCAAATTGGAAAAGTGCAGCGGCAAAAGGGTCGTCGCTCTGCAAAATTGCAGTAGTCCTGTAATCTGGAGAAAGTTCCGTGTGTGGGTCTTCGATGCTAAGCGTTAGCAAAGTTCCAACCGGCCAGTTATATGCATCCACTGTATTTAGTGTGAGGCCGGCGCCGATTTGTGGCTCGAGCGGCGGAGGGTCGAACCAGGCATAATCAGTATGGTCCGCGTCTGCATCTGGCTCGATCGCTTCACCGTATGTTGTAGATAGAATATTCAGGATCTGCTGTTCATCTGTTCCGCTTCCCGCTACGGAAAAATCGACATTCCAGCTATGGTCAGGCTGCACGGTTGCCCATCGCCTCCAGGCGCAACCGGGGGCAGCATGACAATATTGAACGTTGATCCTCGCTCCCGGTGTCCCCGTGCCCGAGACTGTATCTTCGTTTACGTCCACGCCGGTCACCATGAGGTTGGTTACCGTGTGATCCTTGAAGGTCGTGTTATCGCTCATCGTTACGTACATGCCGGGGGCGAGGTCGATGGACCCCAGGTCTGAAAATCTGACGGTTCCGTTCGGATCGCTCGTCCGTGTATCGGTGAAATCGACCCCAACGCCATTGGTTGGATCGTCAATGGTAAGCGTGATGGAATCATTTACGGGCCATCCGTAGCCTTCTACATCATTTTGCACCATTTGAACATGGAAGCGAGCATTGGAACATCTCCAGCCTGGGGCCTTTTGATTCAGAAATGCAATGACCACCGGGTTGGCAGAGGTCAAGCCACAACTAAGAGTCAAGTGGGTTAGGCTGGTTAGGTCTGTGATGGATGCGGGAATTTCACCAGAAAGCTGATTGTTCGCCACACTTAAGTGCTGTAAATTAATTAGATTGCCAATCTCAGATGGCAGAGAACCAGTCAAGGCGTTGTTATGAAGACCAAGTTGGGTAAGTGATGTCAGAAAACCTAATTCAGGTGGAATGGAGCCGCTAATTTGTGTTTCAAATAGCCAAAGCTCATTTAGACTTGTAAGGTTGCCAAATGTAGAGGGAATGCTACCGGTAAGATCATTCGTGGCTAGATTCAGATATTGAAGATTTACAAGACTGCCCAATGATGCAGGAATAGAACCACTGAAGTGATTCTGGTCGAGTGCTAAAACTCTCAAGTTTGTCAAATCACCCAGTGCATCAGGAATAGCTCCACTGATTTGATTATCGTCCAGCCAAAAGAATTTTAAATTGGAGAGATCACCCAGTTCCGGCGGGAGAGCCCCCGTTAAATTATCATGCCAAACCCGGAACGTCTGTAATTCACTCAATCCTCCCATTTCAGGAGGAATACTTCCAGTTAAGTTGTTGTTGTCAAAAGTAATACTATTTACATGCCCGCCTACACAAAAGATACCATACCAGCTGCACGGCGTATCCGTCTGTAGCCAACCCGCGTTATTCGTCCAGTTTGCGCCACTTGTGCTGCTATACAGCGCAACCAGTGCATCACATTCCGTCTGCGGGATTTCCGTCACAGTCGCGCAGTCTATGGTTTGAAGTGCTGGCGCTGATCCGGGCAGCGCCGCAGCCGGGCGGATCGACCCGCTGAAACTGTTGAGCACCAGCACCAGGATCGCGGCAGTGCGCAGGATCATGCTTATCAGATGAGAAAAGTGTGCTTTGATCATTTGTCCTCCTGAACAGCGTTGTTTGTGAAAACGCTCAATTCCCCTGAGTTATTTGATGAATGAGATCTGGATGACTACTACGAGAGGTGCATGGTCTCACTATATTAAATAGACCGGGAATTTATGATTTCTCTCCAACCATAAATCATGACGTAGCGAATCGTACGCAGTTACATGCGATGATTACTTTTCCGTTACAGGGAGACGATCATGACAAATAACACTATGCAGATAGTGACGATTATCAGCGCAGATCCCCCGAGACAGCCTGTAGGTCACGCTCGGCCTCGCTCGGCGTGGGTCTTCGCGCTCGCTCGGCGTGGGTCTCCCGACCCCGCCGAGACATGGCCGCAAGGTCTCCATCATTCGCCGCATCGTTGCTATCCATTTTCCTCTCTCATTCGCGCTGAGCCTGTAGATCACGCTCGGCGAATGCCGTGCGAAGCGCCCTTGTGCAACACCCTGCTAAGGGTGCAAAGGGTAGCGTGACGCTGCTCAGATATCGCCTATGTGACGTTAGAAACGTGACCCACAAAGCGCTTTGCTCGGTATGAGTCCTCACAGGTGAGGACGAAGGCCCGCTGGTGGGCGCGGTCGCTGTGCCTGCCTCACCTGTTCAGGTAACCAGGAGTAAAACCCGTAGCTCAAACCTCACCGTAGGGATAAGGACGCTTAGTGCGCGGGGATTCTGGGGTATCAACCGCCAGAGCCTGCATTGATGATCCTTCGCTGACGGCTGGCGCTATACTCGCGTCGCGCTTACTATCAGAATGGTATAATCAAAATCGAGGTACTAAATGGTTGCAGTGACAATCAGTTCTCAATATACAGTGCAAATACCCAAGCATTTTCGTTCCAAGCTACGTGTGGGCCAACAGGTGGCGATTAGCATAGATGTCCATGGTCGCTTGATTTTGACACCAATCGAGCAGGCACGCGAAATTTTGGATGAGACTTTTGGTATATGGGTAGATCGTACCGATATTCCCAAAGGGGGAATTAAGTACATGGATAAAATCCGTCACGGACATCGCATCAAAGACCTTGCACGCCGCAAAAAATGAAACTGATTGATACTGACATCGCAATCGACCATTTTCATGGCAACCAATCTGCGCGCGAATTTTTCGCACAAGCATTAGCGTCGGGGGAGCCACTCTACATTTCTGTTGTGACGCTGACTGAGCTGCTGGCCGGGATGCGCCCAGGTGAAGAAGAACTCACTAAGAAATTATTGAGCTTATTCACGGTCATTGATGTCGATAATACAATAGGGCGAAAGGTTGCAGAATACTTATGCCAGTTTAGCCGTTCCCACAAAATGGAGCTCGGTGATGCTTTGATTGCAGCTACGGCTTCGGCCATGGGAGCTGAGCTAGCCACGCGGAACATCAAGCACTATCCGATGAATGATATTAGAATTACTGCTCCTTACGGGCGCGGTCGAAAATAACAACACCTTTCCAATCTTTGCCCAAATATTTACTACTTGGTTTCGGCTGTTTGTAAAGCTTCAGGAATTATTGCACTTGCTCGGCATGGGTCTCTGTGAATCATCCTATAAAGAGCCTGACCCCGCTGCTATGGACCGCAAGCTCTCCATCATCCACCGCATTATTGCTATCCATTTCCCTCTCCCAGCGGGAGAGGGCAGGGTGAGGGAGAAAACTGGCGCAGAGCAGCAGACCTACTCACGCTTGCCGCGTGACGCTCTCAGCTATAGCCCATGTCTCGTTACTGCCTGGACTCGCACGGGCATAAATGCCGCGTGCTATGAGCGAAAGCCCGCTGGGCTGTTTGGCTTTTGTGAGCCAACCTGCAAAGGACACGCATCAGTGGATTCTGAACTTCCCTCTGCTCGGCGTGGGTCTCCCGACCCCGCCGAGACAGGACCGCTCTGCTCAGTATGGGTCTCTGGCGAGATGTGCTCTTACATCTCGTTCTAGTCTATTGACCATCTCCTGAGTTGAAATAAATACTACTACTGGTTGATCCCATACTTTAGCATATAACAATCCGTACAGACGATTTAAGAGAAGGCCCTTACTTCTAAAAAAGATCAGCAGCCCATGGTTTCTTTTCTGTAATCGCACAATGCTTTTCCAGTCAATATGCATTGTATAGAAAAAAAGCCTAAGATCCAGCCCTTTATCAGAAGTTAGGATAGTGGGAAACATCCAAAGACTGTAAGCTGCAAATGTTGCCATTCCACCTATAAATAATAGATAAAAGAAGGTAGCTGAGATTATCGAATCAATACTGTTCATCTCAGTTATTGAGAACGACATGCCTATGCCATATAGCAGTAGGCATGATGACATACCTACCATAAAAACGTAGCCGACGATCCTCAATATAGTTACTGGCAATCCTTTTTGTTTGTAATTCATATTTTCTCATCTGCTCGGCGTGGGTCTTCGCGAAGCACCCTGTAAAGGGCCCGACCCCGCCGAGACACGACCGCAAGGCCTCCATCATTCTCTGCCCAAGCCTATTCTGCATGACACATTTCCTACTCCGGCTGGGAGACCGCCACCGAATAGCAAGGTGACCATGCGCCAGCAAACTAGCGAATCTCAATTTCCAAGAGTCTTGTTCGCCTCACCATTGATCATATTTATGAGATTCTCAATCTCGACTAGCGACATTTTGGCATTACTTAATAGCAGTTTTATCTGCAAGACGTCCGTCTGGTTAAATTGAGTTCCAACCATACACATCAAATCATTATTAAGTCTTTCGCCGCAATTCACATACATCTTTCTGCCCATAGATAAAAGTGATAGGCTGACAGATTTTTCACTCACATAATCCCCTAGGGAAACAATGTCCCTGTCTAAAGACATAGGTCCATCATACCTCCTGAGGTCAGTGGACAAGGAGATTCCAATTTTTGTTGAACCTTGTTGATATATTCCATTAAGCGCACAAGCGGCATATTCAGCGCTTGTCTTGTATTTAGTTGAATCAAAATTTCCCTGACGGATTAATATCGTGCTCCATTTCACTGCTTTTGTTTTTTGAGAAAGCTTCTCACAATCCAGTACTTTTAACAAGCTGGAGTTTGGATCAGAAATATCTCTTGTTACCAAAACATCATGCTTTACTGAAGTAAAACCACACGATACTATGACCGGTATGGTTGTCAGAACAATGCTCAGGCACAGAAGCTTGTATAGGATAGGCTTGGCGATCAATGCTTTGACTCCTAATGATGTTTTTTAAAGTCGTTTTTTACTTTTATGGCAGTAGCGTGTAGGTCACGCTTGCTGCGAAGCGCCCTGCAAGGGCAGCGTGACGCTTCTCAAATTTTGCCTCTATGTCACGTTAGAAACGTGACCTACAAAACGCTTTGCTCTTCGTGGCGCCTGGTTTCGGCCTAAAACAAAAGTGTTGCACATTAGGTTAATTTATCTAGACGTTTCCTCAAATATCGCAGTGGGAAATATAGAAGTATCCCCAGCGCCAACAAGCGGGCATTCATTATGTGGGCATCCCCAATAAATAATATGAAAATCAATGTTATCGTTCCAACCACTACCGAAAGTATACTTGCACTATACAGTAGTGAAACAATAACTAAGGCAATCCAATAGCGGACGGATTTTCGCTGAGGTACAGAGCGATCCTTTGTCTTTTGATCATCCATGGTGAGTCATCGCCTCCGCGACGACGAATACTTTTCGCTTTGACCAAATAGAATCTATGAAGGAAACGTTTTTCAGGTGTGTAGTTTATTTGATCTTTCCGGGGCTATGAAGCTGCGATGTCCCCCAGAAGAGAACTTGCTCGTTGAATAGCTTTAATGTATTGACAACTACGTAAGAGCATAATAATACTAAATTTCACAAAACGTCAATAGAATCAATAGAAAATGAGAAGATTAAAAAGTTACAAAGAACATTCGTTTTTCAAAACTCAATAGTGGATAAAACGAATGTCTTTACCCTGCCTCCCATATTTGGGGGCACTTTGTCTTCAGGTTCAGAGTAAGTTCAAAGCGAAGGAAGAGCGAATTCAGAGCGAGTTCATATTTTCGGGAAGGCAGCGCGTTTTGGGACTCCAGTACTGCCCATATGTGGGTCACCCCATTCGAACGTTCATCACCGTCCCGAAGGTTCTTGGGATTAAAGATCAAGCAATCTTGTTCCCAAGGATTTACCGCGGTCGCATGAAATCTGCAAAGCCAACCTTCGGGACGTTTTCTAACCACTGGTTTGCAATTCATATATTTACGAATGGCTGAATTACTGCTTAGGAAATATCGCCGCGGCGAAATACTGGATACTGAATGCTGCTTCACTACTCGCCAGCCTCTTATCTCCTAAAGAGCCTGCGATTTTTCTTTTGCTCCTGACGCGCCATCCAGAACAGCAGTAGACCTAAAAGGATCAGAGAGGCACCGCAACAAGGCAGGAACCAATTGGAGACGCTCATTCCAAAAGAGGTCTTTGTAGGGATTTCTGTCTCGAGGGCGATGATCTCCGGGGTGTCGCTGATCGCGGGGAGGGGCCCCTGAGTGGCAGTCAAAGCTGGGGAGGCGGGAGCAGCTTCCGTCTGCGTTGGAACTAGAGTCACTGTAGCTGAGGGGGGAAAGGTCGGCAGCGGGACAAAACCACGCGCTGGGCCCGGTTGAGAAATCGGGGCGGGAGAGGTCGAGGTGGGGTTCTGCCCAACCGATAGAATGGCTGCATCCATTTGGATCAAGCCATATCCATAAAAATCATCCATGCCGGGTGAGCCGAGATCCAGCGCAGTGCTTTCCATTTGGGAGGCGATCAGGGTGGGGGAACTGTTGCCCGGAATGCCACGCAGGATGGCGGCCAGCCCTGAAACAAAGGGCGTTGCCATCGAAGTCCCATTGTTATAGCCATAGCCCCCGGGGAAGGTCGAATAGATCGAAACCCCTGGCGCAGAGAGATCCACATCCGGTCCGTAATTGGAGAAGCCGGCGTGCGCATTGGAGGGATCCGTTGCGGCGACCGCGATGACATTGGGATAGCGGGCGGGATAGAAGACAGAATTCCTGCCTGCGTTTCCGGCTGCCGCCACCAGCACCACACTCTTCGCCGCCGCGTAATCCACGGCATCTTGCAGCATCTGGGATGAGTTACCCCCGCCCAGGCTCAAATTGATGATTTGCGCGCCGTGATCGGCCGCCCAGATGATCCCATCGGCCACGTCGGCATAGGTCCCATTCCCGGCCGCGTTCAAGACCTTGACCGGCATCAGCCGGGCCCCCCATGAAACGCCTGCAACGCCGGTCCCATTGTTGCAGAGCGCCGCGGCAATGCCGGCTACATGCGTGCCGTGCCCATTGTCATCCTGGGGATTATTATCGC
>DATGYJ010000581.1:0-4166 GCA_035298105.1 Anaerolineales bacterium
GATGCACATTACCGTGCTGGACGCTCAACGATGGGGAGGCTGCCGATCACGCTGGGCCATGAGATTGCTGGTGAAGTGGAATGGATGGGTTCGAAGGTCACAAATATTAAAGCAGGGGCACGGGTTGGCCTGCATTACAACCTCTCGTGTGGAGATTGCTATTATTGCAAAGCAGGGAATGAACAGTTTTGTACTACCGTAAAAATGCTCGGTCATCATGTCGACGGTGGATATGCTGAATACATTACTGTGCCTGCGCGCAACGCCATCCCTTTACCCGATGAAATCTCTTTTGCAGAAGGTGCGACTCTGATGTGCGCCTCTGCGACTGCACTCCATGCACTACGCAAAGGACGAGTGAAAGACGGTGAAACCGTGGCAGTCTTTGGCATCGGGGGGCTCGGCCTATCTGCTATCCAATTGGCAAAAGCTTTGGGTGCGACCGAAGTCTATGCGGTAGATATCAAATCGGATAAGCTTGAGCTTGCCTCGGAATACGGTGCAATCCCCATCCATGCCAGCCGGGTAGATGCAGCTGAGGAAATCCGCAAGTTGACCAGGGGCAAAGGGGTGGATGTCGCGCTGGAAATGATCGGTTTGCCAAAGACTATGAAACAAACCCTGGAATCGCTCGGCGTGCTGGGACGTGCGGTCATTGTAGGGCTGAGCCAAAACCCGTTGGAAATCCATCCTTACCAGACTTTGATCGGATATGAAATTGAGGTGCTTGGCTCAAACGATCATCTCCTGGGGGAGCTGCCTGTGCTGATGGATATGGTAAAGCGCAGGCTTTTAGACACCTCGCAGGTTGTTTCCCAGACAATCCCACTCGATGCAGAGCGGATTAATCAACGCCTTGATACTTTGGAAAATTACACGGATGATGTCCGTGCGGTAATTGTGCAACAAGATTAATTAAATTTCGTAGAGTATTGTAGCTATAGATTTCCCCTAAATGAATTCCCCCATAGCCGCTTTTTTGATATCAGCGTATTCTTAAGCAGTACGGAGGTAAACAGTGACTTCTCGAGCTTATCCTGTTGCAGATCCAAAGAAGAATGGATTTGCATTATCACTAAACAAACGGCTTTTGCTTCTTATTTTTGCCTACTGTATTCAATCGATCTACATCCCTACCAGCAATAGGATCAGCGGCGGGATTGAACCCAAATTACCCATTGATATTTTTCCGATCTGGTCCGTCTGGGTTCTACCGTATGTTCTCTGTTACGCCCTTTGGTTTTCCAGCGTCATCTGGATCGTTTTAAGAATGGAAGACCGCCTATTTCGTTCTTTTATTGCGGCTTGTATTTTCACGTTTACCATTGGATCAACAACATTTATTTTCTTCCCAACCTATGTAAAACCGGCGCTGCTGTATGGCAATGATATCTTCACGATGATCCTACACTTCATTCACAACCACTGGGGCAGGTATGATGCCTTCCCCAGCGGCCATGTATATATCACGACTTTGCTAGCCCTGTTCTTTAGTCGCTGGTATCCCCGCCAGAAATATATATGGATTCTGATCTTGGTTATTGTTTCATTTTCCACATTATTTACGGGTCAACATTATATTCTGGATGTGGTTGGGGGGTATAGTATCGCTCTGGCAGGCTATCACTTCGGTTTATGGTGGGGCGGCTTCTATGCCACGCAAAAACGACCTAATAAACGCTCTGAGAAAAGAGTCACGTCCTCATCCTTTAATTGATTGCAGTTTGGCGCGATTTGCTTTATAGTCTAGTGCATGCAACCGCCTAAAGTCACTCGCCCGAAGTTTCCCAAAGGATATGTGGACAAGCCTGTTTCTTTCGTAGACTGGAACTGGGTCGCTGCCCGATTGACCGAATCGGAAAATTATTGGCTGTGTTCCGTCTACCCAAACGGAAAGCCACACGTTGTTCCGCGCTGGGGTGTCTTCCTGGATGGAAAAGTCTATTATGATGGCAGCCCTGAGACCCGCCACGGCCGCAATATCAAATTAAACCCCTATATCTCTGTTCATCTTGAAAATGGGACTCAACCTATTATTCTTTATGGAACATCTGTCCCTTCAGAAAAGCCTTCTCCTGAATTAGGAACCAGACTCTCAGAAGCTTATAAGAAAAAATATGAAGAGGTAGGCTATGCACCTGAGCCTCATTCATGGGATGGGGGCGGTCTCTATGTGTTTACCCCGCACGAGTGCATTGCCTGGACGAAATTCAATGAAGACCCAACAAAATTCACTTTTGAAGATGGATTTTGAACCAAAGAACGTAGATTCTAAAGTAGTGGGATTCTCCTAACGATGTGGCTCTACATCCTACAAGGCATCGGCTACGGATTTGCTGCAGCTGTTCAGCCCGGTCCGTTTCAAACTTATCTCATTTCCCAAACCCTGACGAAAGGCTGGAAGCGGACTCTGCCTGCTTCGCTCGCCCCACTGATCAGTGATGGACCCATCATTCTTCTTTGTCTTCTTGTCCTTAGCCAGGTTCCCTTATGGCTGCAACGATTTCTATATATGGCGGGGGGCTTATTTGTTTTATATCTCGCTTACGGTGCATACAAGTCCTGGAAAAGTTTTGACACAAACATGGGATTCGTGAAAACCAGGGCTTCACAAAGCATTCTGAGAGCGGCGCTGATCAATACGTTGAATCCAAATCCATATATCTTCTGGAGCCTGGTGACGGGCCCCATTCTGTTGAAGGGCTGGTACGATTCGCCAATCTATGGAGTAGGGTTCGTCGCTGGTTTTTATCTAATGATGATTCTCTGCCTGATCAGTATTGTTCTTGTATTCGGCACGGCACGTCAATTGGGACCCAAAACCAATCGTACGCTATTGGGACTGTCTGTGATTGCATTGTTTTGCTTTGGGTTGTATCAGTTATGGTTGGGCATGATCAGCTAACTCCCTGCCCTCATGATATTTCCGAACGATCAAGCTCTCGGAGTAGCCCACCGGTACCAGGTGAATGAATCCTCTCTTTATGAGGCGGATTGATTCATTACTTCGCTGCTGGCAATCGCGGAGTGTACAATATTCTTTATCTCATCCATAATTGCCCTGGCTTCCTCCCGGCTCATATCGGCTTCAAGATATGAAAAATCCAAAAATAGCTGGTGATTAAATACCTGTGCCTCGGCGGAAAATTCAGGGCCGAGATTATAAGCTGATACAAACCCATGCAATCCTATTACTTCTATATCGTCGTAATTCGGTTGGACCGGCGTAACGCCGCTGTAGTTCAACGCGGTGGCGCCCATGCGAAAAGATTTGAAGCGGGTCACCCGCTTCATCAAGCCTTCTGCCAGCGTAGCAGCAACAAATTTATCTCCAGACTTTAACGAAGAATAAACCTTTGCGTGCAAATCGCGCGCCAGTGACCAGAAGCCGATCCCTCCTGCAACTGAAACTGTGTAACGCAGCGGGGAGATATAACAAGCCATCTCCTCATCCCGCAGAGGCGGCTGAACATAAGGACGCAGATTCGCAAAGGAAAGTGCTCGCATAGGAACTTGCTGACCTGCGTAAAGATTCCGGTTCACTGCCAGCATCAGCGCGGCATTGAGGGCGCTATTGAGCGTCACACCCTCTCTACGGGCACGCTGGGCAAAAGATTCAAGCAGCTCTTCCGACAATTGCATCGATAAGATATGTCCACGCGCCGGATTGATATGCAGAGGCGGAATCCGTTTGTCACGCGTTTTTATTCGATATGCAAGCTCATCTGCCATTTGCCGAAAAGCATAGCGCAAAGTATTCATCCTTAATCCCAGTCCACCGAACGCAGAAGGAAAACGAGACTCCGCTGGAGGCGCCGGAGGAAGTTGGTATATGGGAATCGTCCGCTGGCCTATGAATGACGCGCAGATCGTCAATAACTCGTGTATGAACTGGCTCACCGAGGCCGCATCCATAATGAAATGACTGAACGAAAGAATAATATCCCCGTACCCCGTGGTCGGATCGTAAAGATATGTGCAGCGGAACAATGGTCCACTTGCAATATCTATCCGATTAGCAAGTTCAGCTTCGGCAACAGGTATCCAATGTTCACTGTTCCAGCGTGGGAGGAAGTGAAAGGCAATACCAGGGTCCACCAAACTTTCGAGATAATATTTCCCCTTTTCCTTGTGCAGGCAGGCCGCCAGGAATGGCTGGCGGGTTT
>DATGYJ010000582.1:0-9264 GCA_035298105.1 Anaerolineales bacterium
TTGTGACCACACTAGGCATCAACATGGGCGTCGCGCTTCTGGTGAGCAGCTTTTTACTAACCCTGGGAAGGCATTTCAAGCTGACCGCGGATCTGCTCACGGATATCAAGTTTGCACCCATTTGGATTATTCTCGCTGCCATGGTATGGACAGTTTTTTACGTGCTGGATGGGATTCTGACCGGAATGCGCCAGGCAAAATCCGTCCTCGTAAAGAACGCGATTCAAAGTATCGCCAAGATTGTTTTGCTCATTGTCTTTTTCCGCTCCTTTGCTCAATTCGGGCTTGTTATTTCCTGGTTCCTGCCGGCACCCATTATTGTGCTGGCATTTAGCGGCTTGATTTTCTGGCGCTTCCTACCTGAACATCTGAAATTAGATCTAACGCAAACAAAAGCGATTACCCAGCGAGAGCTCTTCACGTCAATTTCTGGCGACTACATCGGAGGAATACTAGCAGAAACAAGCACACGGTTACTGCCGTTGTTGGTGCTGTTCTTTCTGGGAAAAGAATCTACTGCATATTTCAATCAGGCTTGGGTTGTTGCGACACCGTTCTACCTGGTCGCAACCAATATGTCATCATCTTTTGTTGTCGAAGCTTCCGCCAATATGAGGCAGATCGGCATCCACAGCCGCCGTATCTTGCGGCAGATGCTGATCTTTTTGGTACCCGCGGTCGGGCTGATGTGGCTGACTGCTCCGATCTTGCTTTCTGCATTTGGCAAGAATTATGCCCAAGGAGGTTTTCAACTCCTGCGCTGGCTTATATTGACAACTTTGCCCTTTATGTTTAATGCGTGGTTCCTCAGTTACGCACGCGTTCTAGGCAAGGCAAAGACCATTATATTGGTGCAAGCTACACAATTAGTAATCACGCTGGGCATTTGCTACGTTGCACTCCCGCGTTATGGAATTAATAGTGTTGGTATCGCCTGGCTCTCATCACAGTGCGTGATCTTCATCGTAGCATTGTTCAAGTCAATTCCAGTCCTGTGGTCAAATATTGCGCAGGATGTCAAAAACACAAACGTCACACGGAATCAACTCTTTCGCCGGGTTGATTGGCGTTTTCTACTTGGCAAAAGCCAGGTGGAAAGAAGTATCTGTTTTACAAATGGGCTCCTGGCGCAATCCGTTGCAGCAATATCGAAGCAAAGTCTCGATAGTACATCCAATGTCACGGGAGAATGCGACTTGGCCGCAGCTATTAATCCAGACTCCGCAACGTTGTACGCTGCCAGAGAGGCTTTACACACGGAAGGCTCACTTTATGTTGAGTGGAGTCCTTTGCTGGCAGGGGGCGTGAGAAGCATTCGCCGTCGTCTGCAAAACGCCGGTTTCTCACACATCCGATGGTACGTCCCGCTCCCGAATCCAGTTCGGCCGCTTTTTTGGATCCCGCTGGACTCATCCAAAGCAGCCTTTCAATACATTGCTCGCCGGTTATTTCCGGGCGACCAGTTGGTTCAGCGCTTTATGCGATCAATTGTGATAAATGCACTCGGAGCATTGATGCGCGCGGGATTAGTTCCTTATCTAAGCACCATAGCAAACAAAGGAACAGAGCCTTTCACCGATATTTTCGATGAGATCCGCTTTGCCTGGCAGAGGATTTACCCGGAGACACAGGCAGAGCAATTATCCTTTTTGATAAAAACAGGGGGAATTCAATTGTATAGCAAAATCATATGGCTGGTATTTGCAAAGTCTGATTCTGAAGGCCCAGACTGGATTGTAAAAGTCCCTCGTTTTCATGAGGACGCAGGATCTTTGCAGCACGAAAAACTTATTCTCAGTGATTTGGGCTCTGCCTTACAAGAGAAAAACTCTGTGTTAAAGATTCCCGTAACCCTCTGCAATTTGAAGCGCAATGAAGTCGAGCTTTATGTGCAAACTGGACTGCGGGGAGAACCTTTGACCCAAATCATTTCTGAGGATCGTTTTCAGGAGATAGCGCTTCGTCTGACAAAAACTCAGATTGCTTTAGCGGAAAGCACAAAATCATGGACCGGAACAGTGACCAGTCAAGAGCTGGTAGATCAGATGCTAAATAAATTGGTGCTGTTTGTGGGCAGTTTACCTGCCTTCCAACACCTGCTTCAATCACAGCAAATCTTAAAGAACTTTGATGCTGTTCCGTTAGTTTGTACCCACAATGATTTTACTCCCTGGAACATTATACAAGAGTCTGACAGCCTTGGCATATTCGATTGGAGCGATGCAGAGCAAAGGGGCTTACCTATGCTCGACCTAATTTATGGATTGTCCACCCTGGCTTTTACGATGGACAGGACACACAACGGTGAGGATATGAGAGTTTCCTATCAGAAATTGTTGGACCCCAAGAAGCGCAGAGGGGCAATTTTTGGAGAATGCCTTTCTTTTTATGCCGCGTCTCTGGGAATCCCACCCCAACAGATTGCATATCTACGCCTGCTCACCTGGATGCGCCATAGTTTCAACGAATTAGATAACCATAAAGTAGAAATGGCTGATAGCACCCGCCCTTTCCAGAGCATCTGCGCGTCTATCTGGAATTTAGAATTGGAATATCAGCAATCTGCTCAAATTGAGCGATCAGCCAGAGGAAAGCAAGACCAAAATGGATGATGTGATCTATATTTTCATCTCACCACACTTGGATGATGCTGTACTTTCGTGTGGAGGCTATATACATCACCTGACATCCCTAGGTAAGAGGGTTGTGATCACTACTGTTGTCACAGCTGATGACAAAAGTGGGCTCCCTCGCAGCTGGCTGGCACAACGCAATTTGCGAAAGTGGGGAAACCAGGCAGAGATTTTTGCGGTGCGTTGCCTTGAAGATATCGCAGCGGCAAAGAGGCTCGGTGCGGAGGTTGTTCACCTTGGCTTTTTAGATTGCATATATCGTCATGATACCAACCAGCAACCCCTCTACCGGAAAAACGTGATAGGAGTCCCTATCCATCCTGATGATTGGCAAGTGCTGGCACCGACCCTTGCAGAAGCACTTAAGGCATTATTTGAGCGATATGTTGAACAGAAACTCCTCATATTTTGCCCGCTCGCTATTGGTAAGCATGTGGATCATATTCTGGTTCGTCAAGTGGTCGAGTCGTTGATTTCCTCACAACAAAGGTTGTACTACGAAGACTTTCCCTACGCATTCTCCATGAAAGCTTTTGAGCCCCAATTGGAAGACTTTAGACCACTCAAGATCGATTTGACTCCTGATGACATCAAAGCTCGTTTGGAAGCTTCGGCATGTTATCGATCACAGATTCCCGGCTTATTCCCATCTAGATTCGAAATCATTTGGGAAATTGCCAGCTCCCGTTTGCCCCTCCTTGGACAATTTCTTCAAATCCGAACGGATAAAAAGAAATCTATTGAGCGTATGAACCAATTTACTCAGCTTTGTGTTCAAGAGCGAGGTGGAGAACGGTATTGGGCTCATGCCACAGCTTGTACAACTAAATCGGAAATAGACGCATGAGTAACACAGAGAATTTACAGCTTCAGGTAGTCCAAGACATTCAGGGATTTCAGTCTCTACAGTCCGAATGGGATGAGCTTGTCCTGGAGACGTCAGGCAATATGTTCTTGATGCACACCTGGTTATCTGCATGGTGGAAAAATTATGGAGATCGATGTCACCTATATACTCTTGTAGTACGAGACGGTTTAGAAATGATTGGTGCACTACCCTTAATGTTCCAAAGAGGACTCGGAGGAGTGCGTCGTTTACAGTTTATGGGTTCTGGTGAAGTTACCCCAAATCATTTGGGTATAGTCGTGCGGCCCGCAAAGCAGGCTGAAGTAACGCAAATAATACTCGAGCATCTGTCTAGTATGCGACTAAAGTGGGACGTTCTAGAGTTGAACAAACTACTGGCAGACGGCGATTTACCCAAGTTACTAAAATCGTATTTTGAGATGCATCACATGGTCAATGACCTTACGATTTATACACGGTGTGCTTACATAGATTTACCATCCACTTTCGAAGAGTATCTAAAAACAAGATCACACAATAAACGGCGTAATCTACATAAGAGCAAAAAGAAACTCATTAATGATTATCCATCCACAAAATTTGCCTTCGTCCAGACTCCTGATGAACTCTCCAAAGTACTAACAAGATTGATCGAATTACATCAGATTCGGTGGACAGCCAAAGGATATCCAGGTGCTTTTGCTACCCAGCGGTTTCGTCAATTTCATTATGAAGTATCTTTACTCTTTCTAAAAAGAGGAGAGTTAAGATTAAGCTACCTGGAAGTGGATTCCAAAATTATTGCTGTATGCTACTGCTACAAGGTCAAGGATGTTATGCAGGGTTACCTGCCCAGTTTTGATGAGCAGTGGGCAAATTACAGCCCGGGATCAGTCCTTAAAGCATACACAATTGAGCAGGCAATCCAACAAGGCGCGAAAGAATACGATTTTCTGGAAGGTGAAGAGAGCGATAAATATAGTTGGGCCACCAATTTTCGTGAAAATCTTATGTTGCGAGTATATGCAGCCTCCTGGCGCGGGATGCTCAACCATTTCAATGCTCTTGTTCTCGACTCGATTAAGGAACTGGGCATCAAATATGTTCCAGTCAAAATTCGCCGGCCACTCTGGCAATTTCTTCTGAGATTGAGCGTCGTCCAGGCTACGACCTCAACCGAAAACACCGAGGAAACTCCATAGAAGCGGAATAAACAAATGTAATGAAGTTGGCAATGAGCGGATTAATTAATAAGCTAAAGCGACTGCTAGAAATCCCCTTGAAATGGGAATCAACTCCATCGCCGGTCCAACCAGCGGTTGGTCTGGGCTACCTGCCCTGGAGCAGCTTGATCATGGCGATCGGATTAGCGTGTGTTTCCATCAGTAATATTTTGGCCCGCAGCGAATCTGCAAATGCAGCATATTACTATTATATCGGCCTGGTATTGATTGTTCTGCCAGTCTCTGTGCGCTTCATTTCATCAAATGTGACCCAATCCGAAGCAATCGGAATGCTCCTGGTTTTTGGGACCATGACCTATCTGGCTAGTTATCTGAGAAGCCCCATCGTCTTTAAAGGTTTTGATGACTCACTCCATTGGCGCACTGCCAGTGATATTCTGTATTCCCACCACCTGTTTACTCCCAATACCATGCTGCCTGTCTCACCGCTTTATCCCGGCCTGGAGAGTGTGACTACGGCACTAGTGAATTTGAGTGGGCTAAGCATTTTTGATGCTGCCTCGGTCATCCTGCTGGTCTCCCGACTAATCATGGTTTTGGCCTTGTTTTTGCTTTATCGAGAATTAAGCGGAGGATCTGTACGCACAGCGGGCATCGCCACACTGGTGTATACCGGTAGTTCCACCTATATGTATTTTGAATCGCAGTTCGGATATGAGAGTCTAGCTCTACCTCTCGTCCTTCTTGGCCTTTTTATGATGCTCCGGCGGAGGAGCATACAAGGCCTCCCACGCTGGAATTGGAATATCCTTCTTATGGGGTTATTGTTTAGCGTGGTCGCCACTCACCATATGACAACATATGCCTTCCTCCTTATCCTGGTATTGTGGATATGCGCAGACATTATTGCCGTTTTATTGAAAGAACAAAGCACTGCGCCTTTTTGGGTTTTAGTTTTATTGATGGCCATGATTTGGGTCTGGGCAGGAGCAATTTCTACGAATACGAATAGTTACCTGAGTCCTATCATTAACGGGGCTGTAAACTCGCTCTTTAACCTCCTGACTGGGCAGAGCCCGGCCAGAGTTCTATTTCAAGATTCGGCGGGAGAAGGCGCTGTATTACTGGAACGCGTGATCACCATCTCTTCCGTACTATTCCTAGGCTTTGGTTTGCTCTTCGGCCTATGGCAATGGTGGTTACACTACAAACGACAAGCGCTTTCTATCACCCTCATGCTACTTGCTATATCCTACCCTCTGCTGCCCATCATGCGATTATCTGAGGGCGCCTGGGATATGGCTCATCGTGCTTCCGGTTTTGTATTTATTGGGCTTGGCTTCATTGCCGGGTTGGGGATGGTCCAATTCCCCCTACCAGCGAAATTTGTGCGTATCCGCCAAATCGCTGTAGTCATCAGTCTCTGCATCATCTTTATGGGTGGGGTCTTCGCCGGTACCTCACCCGGTTCCCGTGTAGATCAACCTTACCGTCCTGCGGCAGGTCCACGCTCGATCGATAACCAAACGGTCTCAACGGCCGACTGGGCACGCCAGGTTCTCGGTCCTAATCATCGCATTGCAGCAGACCGTACGCTCTCTCAAGTGCTGGGAGCTTATGGCATGCAACGAATGGTTACTAATTTGAACGACAAGATCAGTATCTCAGGAATCTTCCTAAGGTTCAAGCTTACCCCAAGCGATTATTTCGTTATTCACGAGGCAGACATTGCTTACCTGGTGATCGATGATCGTATCACGACTGTCTTATCGACTTACGGATATTATTTCGAATCGTGGGAAGATGGTATTGTCCATTACATGCCCCCGGTAAGTAGTGAAGTACTAGAGAAATTTGATTACATTTCCAGCGTGAGCCGTATCTATGATAGTGGCAATATAACAATTTATGACATTGGAAAATTGAATGAAAATCCGTAGATTCTTAGATCTTCTTCTCACATTTACCCTTGCGCTATTTACACTTGGTATAGCTCTACTAGGAGTTCATGA
Organism: Anaerolineales bacterium; assembly: GCA_035298105.1. GTDB lineage: Bacteria > Chloroflexota > Anaerolineae > Anaerolineales > Villigracilaceae > Defluviilinea. Next base: position 6,677 of record DATGYJ010000582.1, read on the forward strand.
AACAGGCGCGGACAAGACCATGCCGTTGTGGTTCCTTCCCGTTGGCATCTTGATGGTACTGGTTCTGCCCGGGTATTCAATCACAGTAAGCACTCTCCCCTCACTGGAGCGTCCCACCATACTACTCATGGCCTTAGGGATCAGCATCTGCGTCGATATCGTGGGTGGGCTGATTTTGAACCTGTTCCCTGGCGGGTTACAGGTTACGTCATGGAGCATTTGGCTTAGCTCTATTACTCTTTTGGCTTGCCTTATTGGCTTCGTCAGGCGATTACACCAACCCGCTCCGGAAACCACCTGGACGGCTGGCTTTCTTCCAAACGCTGGTGGGATTTTCCTTTTTCTCGTTACCATCCTCATCACCTTGGGGGCAGTGTACGCAAACCAGTCCTCAGCGCAGCAAAGTCAAGCAACATTCACGCAATTGTGGGCTATTCCCAGCTCGACCGATGGCCTTTACACATTGGAAATCAGTATCCAAAATAAGGAGAGACTGATCAGGCAATATAATTTATATGTAGAAAGTGCAGGGAAAAAAATAGACGCCTGGTCAGAGATCTCCATTGACCCCGATCATACTTGGACGACCCGGCTGACATTCATGGAGATTCCATACAAGCCGATCAATGTATATCTCTACCTCTCCGATTCTCCCGAGAAGGTTTACCGTTGGGTCCGGATCGTCCCTGAGGCTTTTGAGATAACACCTTCTCAAGAAGGAGCGCCGTAGAGATTTTTCATACCTTTCGATTTGGAGATGAAATCAATTGAAACATTATTTAGACTTTGAACTTCAATTGGATTACCTTCACCTACAACAAGAACTTCAACACCGACTGCGAATTCGCCTCTGCATGCAGTCTACCTAAGGAGTAAGTATCATGTCGAAGAAAACATTAATCCACATTATTTTGCTGGCGACGCTGATTGCGGGCATGGCCTTAACAAACATATCCTCAGCTTCAGCACAGGGAATTATCCCCGAAAATACAGTAAGTTTTGCTCAGCTGAAAGTCTCAGATATCACTCTTAAAGGTCCGCTGGGTGCAGATTCAATCCGATTCAGCCTGCCTGCTGACTGGCAAATGACGGCCGGGGCCGAATTACATTTGAATTTCCAGGTATTTACAGGAGATGTCCAGAGCAATCTGCCCGGCACCATCAATCCCGTAGCGGGCTTCCTGACCGTCCGGGTGAATGACGTCTGGGTCGAGACCGTTACAATTGACCACAACGGCGAATATTCCGTTGTCATATCGATTCCTGACACCGCCTGGATCACGACTCCGCCTAATGCGAGGCAATCGATTCGATTCTCGCTTGAAAGTGGACAAAGCTGTGACATGATCCAGGCTGCCCTTCAACGGGGTATCTTTACAGGATTAGATACTGTCATCCATCCCAGTTCCTTCCTGGTTCTGCCTCACGCCGATACAACTCTTCCCCTCGATTTGACGCTATTCCCTTATCCACTCTATCAGCGGTCATTTACACCCGATACAGCCGTACTTGTCATGCCACAACACCCAACCGAAAGTGAGTTACAGGCTGCTATAACCACCGCAGGTGCCCTGGGCTCGTTGACGGAAAGAGGGTTGCTATTAACATTTGTTACGGCTGACAAACTGGATCCCTCGACTCTGAACAATGTTCATGTGGTTTTTGTCGGTAAACCTGAGAATCTCTCATTATTGCAGGAGGCAAAATGGCCTTTATCCTTAAAAGACGGGAAATTCAGCGCAAGAGAATTGAGAGCAGATGATGGCATTCTGCAAATTGCTGTGTCGCCTTATAGCAGAACGAAAGCCTGGTTGTTGGTCAGTGGAAATACAGATCGAGGTGTGATTAAGGCCTCACAAGCCGCGGGCACGGGTGCAATCCGAACCGGAAGCCGGCCCGATCTTGCGATTGTCTCTGATGTAAATATCCAATCCCGGAATATCACCCAAGCTGATCTTTCCCTTCAAGACTTGGGCTATCAGAATATGACCTTATCGGGCTTTGGTCACCAAGATGTCTTTGCCCAGTTCGATATTCCGTTGGACTTTCATGTTGCCAACGAGGCATATCTGGATCTGGTATATAGCAATTCCTCCTTACTCGATTTTGAGGAAGCTGCGATTACCTTAGAACTTAATGATGAATTCATTGGCGGCCTGCGACTGAGCGACCGGACGACAAATACGACCACCTATCGATTTAATATACCAGGCACGTCGTTCCATAGTGGCACGAATTCGATGACTATTGTTGCTTCACTCAACAGCGCCACGCCGTGCGTGCCTGGAAATGATATCTGGGTCTCCATCTGGTCAACCTCACTCTTGCATGTTCCGCTGGAACCTGCCGCCCCTAATGAAAAGGCAGCCTCCTATGATCTGGGACTCTACCCTAAAAAGCTCTTTCCTTTATTCAATAATACAACTTTTGTGCTTGCGCCAAACGATCCACTGAGTTGGACGGCTGCGGCGCAAATTGCTTATGACCTGGGCACTTATCCACGAGGGTCCGTGATCAACCCTTCAGTAACCTACCCGGAAAACCTTTCGCCTGAAGCGCGCCAGAATAATGATTTGCTCTTGATCGGC
>DATGYJ010000583.1:0-51622 GCA_035298105.1 Anaerolineales bacterium
TCCCCGGTCCATACACTTACTGCCAATACGACCCCCAAATATGGGGGGTGCCGTTTTGGGCTCGGCGACCCGACGCACCCTGCGGGCATGATATACCCTGCGGGCATAATATCTTCGGAACGTTTACCGAATTTGATCCTAAAAACTCATTAGGGGGGCCAAAAACTGCGACATGGTGGCACTGCACTGGAAAGCCCGGCTCGTGATCGGGCAACGGCGCTGAAAGTGGTCAAGGTAGATGTTGATGAGAATCCTGGGTTGGTTAGCAGATTCAGCATCATTTGATTGCCGGGGAAGAAAAGCAGATAGATAACCGGGCGCATCTCTCTGCGTCCGGTTATTTTTATCTCGAAGAGATCATCTGCTCAACATCTGTTCCAGGCGCTTCTTCACGTCAGGCCATTCGGTATCCAGGATACTGTAAAATACCGAATGCCGGATGCGTCCATCTGGCAGGATCATATGATTGCGCAGAACACCCTCTTTGACCGCGCCAAGCCGTTCAATCGCTTTTTGCGAACGCTCATTTCGCAAATCTGTTTTTAATTGAACACGAATGCAACCAAGAGTCTCAAAGGCGTGGCGCAACAATAAATATTTACATTCCGTGTTCACCGGCGTTCGTTGAAAATCCACTCCATACCATGTGCCGCCAATCTCAAGACCGCGATCTTTGGGCACAATATTCAGATAACGGGTGGCACCGGCTATGCGGCCCGAGGTAAGGTGAATGACAACAAATGGCAGGTCAGTGCCTTTTGCAGCACGTGAGAGAATTTCCTTCACCCAGTGCTGCATATCATCAATTGTATTAATATTCCCGTATAACATAAAATCCCAAAACGTTTGCCCCGCACCGATCTCAGCCAGGCCAGAAACATGCTCTTCGGTCATTGGTTCCAAACGGACATGCTTGCCTTGCAAGATAACTGGTACTACTTCCATTGATTGCTCCTTTGATCCAGAGGAATTTGCGGCGGTAGGATGATGTGATCAAGTTGGTCGCGGTGATTTCGGGAATCGACATTCGATCATCGTTATTCGGACATTGGCTACAATCCTAGACTTTCGATCTCCCACTCGCGAGTATCCAGTAACAAATAGTGTGCCGGAAATGCCCGTTCAGGCCGAGCGTTCTTTCAACCACTCCTCTTCCGGGGTATCCTGTGTTGGAAGATAAGGTATCTTCGGTCCAGGCAATCCAAACAGCTCACTTAGAGCCGCCTGCATGGCAGTGCGATCATCCCATAAATGTTCGCGTGCCCCAAAACACATAGACTGTTCGTGCCCCTTTCCGCAAGCCAGCACGATATCGCCAGCGTGTGCCAGATGGACTGCAAACCGGATGGCTTCGCCTCGATCTGGGATGCGCCAGAATGTTTTCCCTTCACGTCCACCTTTGGACCTGGCGCCAGCTGCCATTTCCTCAAGAATTCCATCCAGCGATTCAGTACGCGGGTCTTCGGCAGTCAATACGGTCAGGTCGGCTAGTTCTGCAGAGACTTCTGCCATCATGCGGCGTTTGGCTTTGTCTCGGAGACCAGCTGAACCGAAGACAGCAATCACCTGCCCCTTTCTCTCTTTCCCCTGCTCTCTTTTTAGGGAAGAGGGGTCAAGGGTTAGGGTCCGAGCCGCCTCTAAGGTAACTTTCAATGCGTTTGGAGTATGGGCAAAGTCCACGATAGCGGTGAAATCTTGCCCCAGGTCAATGCGCTCCATGCGACCAGGGATCCCTGCGAGGGAGGCAATGCCTTGCGCGGCGATCTCCGGTCTTATTTTCAGGCCGTAGACCGTTGCCGTCAGCGCGGCGAGACAATTGGAGACGTTATAAGCCCCAACCAATTTGCTCGAAACAGGAATGCTGAAGTCCCTGCTCTGTGCCGTAAAATGGATTCCAGATGGGCTGTAAGTAATATCCACGGCGCGGACATCGGCATTTTCACTCAACCCATAGTTCAGCTTCCTGACCTTAATAAAGTCATTCAGGAAATCAAAGGACTTGAGATCATCACGATTGATCACGCCCAGACGTGGATTCCCCTGCGGTTTTTCAGAGGTAATCTCCAGGCTGGAAAACAACCTGGCTTTTGCGGCCCGGTAGTTTTCATACGAACCATGTTCGTCCATGTGTTCATGCGTGATATTCGTGACGACACCAATATCAAACTCACAGGCATCCACGCGATACTGAGCCCAGCCATGGGAGGTGGTTTCCAGAACGACATGCGTCAATCCCGCCTCCACCATTCTGGCAAGATAACGTTGTACATCGTGCGCATCAGGCGTAGTGACATGGAATCCCGTATCTAATATTTGGCTCCCGATCACGGCATTGACGGTTGAGATCATGCCTGCCTTGATTCCTGCGGCCAGCAGAATTTTATAGATGAGATTCGTCGCAGTCGTTTTGCCATCTGTGCCCGTCACGCCGATCACAGTTAGCTTGCGGCCAGGCCAGTTGTAAAATGCGGCGGCTATCCAGGTTAGTGCACGGCGTGGGTTTTCTAATCTAATATAAGGCGGATTGGCAATCCGCCCTACGAGATGCTTTTCCCCAACAACAGCGATAGCACCGTGCTCAATGGCACTGGGGATGTAATCATGCGCATCCACATTGCCGCCCCGCATGGCCACAAAAAGATCGCCAGGCTTGACGAAGCGACTGTCAATGGAAATTCCCGTAATCGGAACATCAGGGATATTTGCCATACAAAAAGGGAGTGGCAATTCAGCAAAGATATGTTGAAGCGATTTTTGGTTCGACATGGTTAAATGAAAAGGGTTTTGGCAATTCTACCAAAACCCTCACCAGCAAACTTCGGAAGTTCCTCAAGAGAAGCCTCCGAAGTTTAGCATCTCGTTACCTAAGGCTCTGGCGAAGGCCTTCCAGCTTGCCTGCAACGGAACTATCAAGAACCTTATCGCCAACCCTAATGACAAGACCACCTAAGATGGACGGATCGACACGGAAAGTAACTTCTTTCGCGCCTGCTTGCGCAAGAACATCCCTCCTGACAGCCTCTTCTTCATCCTTGTTGAGGGGCAGCGCGCTCGTCACCTGAGCAGATTCGCCCTTGAAGTTAGCCCCCCCCAAAACCACCAGCTTGCCAGATCTCACACCTGAGAAGAATTCGTCCAGCAAAGAGCGTTGTTTCTTGTCGTCGAGCGCTTCGCCAACGAGTTTGTTGGCAGCGGCAATAGCAAGCGCGGCGACCTGACTACGCAAATCACCGAGGATGCGATTACGTTCGACTTCGGCTTCTGCGATCGCAGCTTCATGCGCTCTGGCAGCTTCTGCTTCAGCGGCAGTTTTCACATCCTGACCAGCTAAGACGGCGCGCTCCGTTGCCTCGCGGACGATCTTGCTGGCCTCCGTCTGTGCATCTGCGACAATTTTGGCAGCTTCCTTTTCCGCGCTGGCGCGGGCTTCCGCAGCGACACGTGCGTCTTCCAATCCCTGCGCAATTTTCTGCTTACGGCTCTCCATCATGTTCAGCATGGGCTGATAGACCCAGGCGTTCAGTGTCAGGAATACAATGATGAACGCAATAATCTGAACAATGAGCAGACCAAGGTTAATACCAAGTGCTTCCATGCATTGCTCCTATCTACTTACACAACTTTGAATAACATAAGAAACGCGATGACCAAACAGTAAATCGCGATCGCTTCAGAGAACGCAATGCCGAGGATCATGTTAGTCAACAGATTACCATAGGTATCCGGGTTGCGAGCCATGCCGGTGAGCGCGCCCTGCACACTAAGACCAATCCCCACGCCAGCGCCCGCAGCGCCGATCATCGCCAAGCCCGCGCCCACATAGCGCATTGCATCTAAAATATTTCCTTCCATGTTTTACTCCTTCAATAATCCTATTAATCTTTGATGTTAGTGAGCTTCTGCGTGCTCTTCTCCATGGCCTTGAGTAGCTTGCGCCATAAAGACCATGGTCAACATACCAAACACAAATGCCTGGATCAGGCCCACGAACAATTCAAACATCATGATCATCGCGGGCAGAATAGAGATCTTACCAAGCAAACCGGCAACAATCGCGACCAACACGATCCCTGCAAACATATTACCGAAAAGACGGAAGGCAAACGAGAGGATTTTCGAGAGTTCTGAGATCAGCTCCAGTAAGCCAACCAAAAAGTCCATCGCTCCGAAAAACGGGGTTTTGAACATCGTGCGAAAATTGAAGAACTTACTTAAGTAACCCATTCCCTGGGCGCGGAAGCCGATATATTGAATCGCGATCACTGCGATAATGGCTAAAGCGGCAGTAAAGTTCAAATCCACCGAGATACCGCGGAAGAACGGGGCCAGAATATAACCATTCTCGACTTCGCCAGGCATAAGCATGCCACCCGCTACAGGATGTCCTTTTGCGACATGATGCAATACACCAATTGACTCAAAGCCCGGGATCAGCTTGAGAAGGTTGGCAAACAAGACATAGAACATGATCGTCGCAAACCAGGGAAAAATTGCCTTTGCCCATTTAGAGCCCGCCGAACCTTCGGTCAGGTTATAAAGCAGCTCAAAGAATGCCTCCATCAAGTTACCGATCCCGCGCGGTACAAGGTCTGTCTGTGCGCTCCGCTTCAAAGAACGGTTGGTGAAATAAGCAACCAGGCCGATCAAGATAATGGTCACGACCAGCGTGGGCATGGTATTCACCAAATACAAAGGGCCGAGGCCAAGAAAATTCCCGATAATCGGCTCTTCGATCAACCTTTCTGGAGCAACCGCTATTTCCGGCTGAATCGGCACAAAAATCCCGCCCAGCACGAAACCTACGATCATGAGAAATAGAACGACCCAGCGGCGCCAGGGTCTACGTTGTGCTTGTTCCAAAGTGCGCCTCCTACGACGAAAAATCGGAATCTTTTTCTTTTTCTGCTTGGTCCTTCAACCGAGCCAGTGTTCTGCGTGCCACAGTCAGCATCACAAACACCGAGACGGGAATTCCAGCAAACAACAAAGCCAGTGTAAAAACCGGCTTTGTACCAAACGTTTTATCCAGCCACAATCCGCCAAAGACAGAAGCCAGGATGATAATCAGCGTCAGGCACCCCACTTGTCCAATCATCACAACAAGCAATGTATTTAAGATACCTCTGCCCTTCTGTCCTGATTGTGCCATGTTGCACGATTATAACTGAGAGGCTAAAACTATGTCAAATCAGATAAGTTATATCGTCTCTTTTGCTGGAACGAGTGTCGCTACGCTGGCATGCGACGCTCCTGACCTCCAGGCTAAAACAGATTCAGCGCTCCTGCGTTGGACCAGCTGAACCAAGGTGCGAATAGGGTTCCGATCAAGATCACACCGACTGCTAACACTGCCAAAGCAATCAAATAGGGACGGGTGAGGGGTACAGGGTGAACTTCCTCATCCTGATCTGGCATACGATACAGATAGACATACTTCATCACATTGAGATAGTAGTACACACCGATGACTGAATTGATGATTCCGATCAGAACCAGCCAGACGTAGCCAGCTTGGACACCCGCCGCAAAGACAACCACTTTTGCCACAAACCCTCCGAATGGAGGCATCCCTGCCAGGGACAGGAAGGCAGCCAGCATCATCAGTCCCAACCAGGGCGAGCGGCGGCTCAACCCGGCATAATCTGTAATATTTTCCAGTCCCGTTACCCGGCTGAATGCCATAACAATGCCAAAGGCAAGCAGGTTGGTCAAAATGTAGGCCGCCAGATAGAACACTACGCTGGCTGCGCCCAATTGACTCAATGCCACGACACCGATCATGGCATACCCGGCGTGAGAGATCGAAGAAAAGGCGATCAGACGCTTGATATTGGTTTGAGGCAACGCCAGCAAGTTACCGACCGTCATGGTAACAGCAGAGAGAATAGCCAGCGCGACCGTCCAGGAAGCAGCAAAATTCGGGAAAGCTACAAAGAACAAACGGACAAGCACTGCAAAGCCGGCAGCCTTCGAAGCAGTGGATAAGAATCCAGCCACGGGCGTGGGTGAACCTTCATACACATCCGGCGCCCAGAAGTGGAACGGCACAAAGGATACCTTGAAACCAATTCCCACGAGAATGAGAGCCAGCACGGCAAAAGCTGTCACGAGCGATAGATTACCAGCTTGAAGCAATCCCGCCAGTTGATAAATATTCGTAGTTCCTGTAAAGCCGAAGACCAGACTGAAACCGTAGAGCATCACCGTCGAGGTGAGCGCGCCGAAGAGCAGATACTTGAAACCAGCTTCAGTCGATTTCTCATCTGCCAACATGAAGCCTGCGAGGACGTAGAGCGGAATGGAGGTGGTCTCAATGGAGAGATAGAGCATTACCAGATCGGCAGAAGCAGCCATCAGGTTCATGCCGAGCAGCGAAGCGAGGAGCAGAACATAAGCTTCGCCGCGTCGTCCCACTTTCTCGTTATCCATCAAGAGAAGCGCCGTCACTGCGGCGGCGAACATGAAGAGCATTTTGAAGAAGAAGCCTAACCAGTCAAAACGAACCATTCCACCCAGCGTGGTCGTCGGCTCACCCGGCTGACCAAAGAGCAGGCTGATCACCATGGCAATCAAGAGACCGCCAGACGTAAGCCAGCCCACATTGCGGCGCTGTTCTTCCTTCCAAAACGGCTCTACGATCAGGATCAAGACTCCAAGCGTGAGAATCAGAATTTCGGGGAGGATCGATGCGAACGTTGTTGCCGTGAACATTATGCACCTCCCAACAGGCGGATGATATTCTCAACGCCAGTTTGTACCATGGGCACCATCAGGCGGGGGAACAAACCGATCAGGATCATGAACAAGCAAAGCGTCGTGATCGCTACCTTATCCAGAACAGTTATATCCGTCAGATGGCCTTCAAGTTTCTCAGGTAGCTCACCGAAGAATACCTGCCTGATATTGCGCATGATATAGGCGGCCGTGATGATAATGGAAATACTGGCAATGACCGCCACAAGCCACTGTCTGCCCCAAACACCCAGGAAGATTGGGAACTCAGCAATAAAGCCTGAGAAGCCAGGCATACCCATGGAGACCAGCCCGCCGATAATGAAACCCACCACGGCAAAAGGCATCACTTTATTCATGCCTCCCAATTCAGGGATTTGGCGAGTATGCGCACGGTCATAGATCATGCCGACGACAGCAAAGAAGAGAGCCGTCATGACACCATGCGAGAACATCTGTACGCCGGAGCCGAGCAAACCCTGGCGGTTGAGCGTGGAAAACCCAAGCATGACGAGACCCATGTGCGATACAGATGAGAAACCAACCATATATTTGAAGTCCATTTGCACAAAGGCAATGTACGCACCGTAAACTACTGCGACAGCTGCAAAGAGCATGATGAGCCATGACCAGTACTTTGCGCCACCAGGCAATAACATGATACCCACGCGCAGGGCAGCGAACGCGCCGAGTTTCATCAGTACACCCGCATGGAACATGGAAACAGCTGTTGGCGCGGCAACGTGTCCATCCGGCGACCAGTTATGAAATGGCCAGATACCACCGAGCACAGCAAACCCCAGAAACACGGGTAGAAACCAGATATTTTGGAAAGCCTGTGAAAAACCAGCCTTTTCCATCTCCAGCATATCAAACGTCAGCACGCCAGTATTTTGATAGGCGACCCAGTACATTGCCAACACACCCACCAATGAAACGACCGACCCAATAAACAGGTAGAGTGTCAATTTCATCGCCGCGTATTCACGCGTGACCACCCAACCCCAGATGGCGATCAGCAAATACATGGGAAAGACAGCGATCTCGTAGAAGAAGAACAACATGAACAAATCAAGTGAGACGAATACGCCGAAGACCCCGCTGGCGAGGATAAACAGAAATGCGAAGAACTCGCGCGGGCGGTCTTGAATACCAGCCATCACATGCTTGTCGTCATCTCCCCAGGAGATCAACACGCCTGTGAACATCACCACGCCCGTCAGCAATACAAGCGGAGCACTGATGCCATCGACACCAAAGTGCAGGCTGATCCCAAGGGCCGGGAGCCAACTATAGTTTTCAACAAATTGATATCCCGCGGCAGCTTGATCGTAATGAAAATAGACCCAGAGAGATAGGATCAGAGCAAAGGTCGCGGCTGCCAGTGCAACCACCCGGGCTTCATTCTTCCGCTGGGCAGGCAATAACAAAATCAGCATTCCCGCCACGATTGGTGTAAACGTGATGACACTTAGAACAGGGAAATTCATCATCCACCTCTTACGAATAGCATGACCACAGCTTTGTTGATTACATCCAGGATCCATGCGGGCCAAATACCGATCCATAAGATGAGTGCCATCAACGGAACCATGACGAAGACTTCACGCGCGTTGATCTCGGTCAACCTGTGTTCACCGTGCGCCCAATGCTCGTTCAACGGGCCGTGCAAGACCTTTTTAATCCCTTTCAGGATATAGGCGCCCGTGAAGAGCAAGCCAAGCATTGAGATCACCGTGTAAGCAGTCAGGATTGACCAGGAGCCTCGCACGACCAAAAACTCAGAGATAAAGCCATTGAGTCCCGGCAAGCCAAGCGAAGCCATGCTAGTGAAGATCAAGATACCGCCATAAATTGGCACAAGTGGGAACAACCCACCGAACTCTTCGAGATTGCGGGTATGCGTTCGTTCATAGATCACGCCGACCAGGAAGAACATACCGGCTGCCGATAGACCGTGATTGAACATCTGCAAAATGGCTCCGTTGAGCGCGAGGTTCGCGTCGAGCGTTCCAGCCGACAATCCCGCAGCTGCAATACCAAGGACCACAAATCCCATATGGTTTACAGAGGAATAGGCAACCAGGCGTTTGAAGTCCGTTTGAGCGTAAGAAGCAAGCGCGCCGAAGACAATCGCGGCGGTCGCAAGGAGAGCTAAGGCGCCGGCGAAGATTTTTGCTTCAAATGGATACAAAGGAAGAATCAGGCGCAGAAATCCATACGCGCCGAGTTTGAGTAGAACGCCAGCCAGGATCATGGAGCCGGCGGTTGGCGCTTCCGTGTGGGCATCTGGAAGCCAGGTGTGGAAGGGCCAAACGGGGACCTTAACTGCAAACGCAATCGTAAATGCCCAGAACGCAATCGACTTGACCGTTTGAACCGGCATGCCCATCAGCACCGCATTTCGATCAAGTGAGTTCCAACGCTGATATAACGTGAGCAGGTCAAACGTCCCAAAAAGGACGCCGAGCATCTGGATCGCCAGCAAGAGACCCAGCGATCCGCCCATGGTGTAGATCAGGAATTTGAGTGAAGCGTAATTCCGATTGGCACTGCCCCACTGGTTGATCAGGAAATACATGGGCACAAGACCTACCTCCCAGAAGACGAAGAAGATCAAAAGGTCGAGCGCCATGAATACGCCCAGCATGCCTGTCTCGAGGAAGAGGAACAACATCATGTAGGGCTTGACGCGGTCATTAATGCTAAATGAGGCGAGGATAGCCAGCGGCGTGAGGAGCGTTGTCAACAAGACCATCGTGAGTGAGAGGCCGTCTACGCCCAGATGTAATGAGGAGCCAATCGCTTGATACCAAACATAAGTCTCTTCAAATTGGAAGCCGGGTTTGCCCGAATCGAAGCGCAGCCAGGCCACCAAAGACAATATCAATGGAATCAGACTGACACCAAATGCAAACCAGCGAAAGAGTTTGTTTTCTCCGTTGGGCAGGAATAAGATGACAACGGCCGCAAGGGCGGGGACGAACAAGATGAGCGAGAGGAGATGAGCGTCAATGAAGTTCATCACTTACTCCTTAAGCCAGTAGGAAAAAATAAAGCGCAGCGCCGACGACGATGAAGATTACCAACGCGAACATCAGGTACTGCTGGATGCGCCCAGTTTGGACAGCACGCAATTTACCTCCAGACCACTGTGTCAGACCTGCCGAACCATCACCGAAGAAGCGATTGATCACAGGCAGATCAAAGTAATTGCGGATGGTGGATCCCAATCTCTCTGTGAGGGGACCAAAGATGTGCAGGATGCCGTCGATCACACCCTGATCCAGGAACTTATAGACCACATTCTCAGCAAACCAGTAGGCGGGTTTGACGAAGAGAAAATCATAGATTTCGTCAAAGTAATATTTATTCTTGAGCAGTGGGATTTGCAATCTGTCTTGCGCCGCTGAATTGACGTTTCGGTAGACAACCCACCCAACGTAGAGACCGCCGAGCGCTACAACAAGCGACGTGAGTAAGGGTATCCAGTTGAATGCAATAGTTTCAGGAAGTTCCGCCAACGTTCCACCGACGAATTCATGAAGCCAATTGGGCTGCAGGTGCAGACCCATAAAATCCTCAGGGATTCCCACCCAGCCATAAGCAACAGCAAAGACGGCCAGGATTACTAAAGGCGTCGTCATAGTCCAGGGAGTCTCCTGCGCATTTTCTGCTGCAGAGGTGCGAGGCTCACCGAGGAAGGTCAGTGTGATCTGACGCATGGTGTAGAAGGCGGTCAGGAACGCTGCCAAAGCAAGGGTAACAAACACCAGCAAATGCCCGTTCGCAAAAGCGTCTGCGAATATTTCATCCTTTGACCAGAACCCGGCGGTCACAAATGGAAAACCTGAAAGAGCAAAACCCCCGATCAGGAATGTCCAGAAGGTGAGCGGCATCTTTCGGCGCAAGCCGCCCATGTTGAACATGTTCTGCGGGTCGACTTCATGATTGCCGGTGTGTAAAACCCCATGCTCCATCCCATGAATGACGGAACCGGACCCGAGGAAGAGGAGTGCCTTGAAGAACGCATGGGTGATCAAGTGGAAGGCAGCCGCCACATAGGCTCCAACGCCTAATGCCGCGATCATGAAACCCAATTGTGAGATCGTAGAATAGGCCAGCACGCGCTTGATGTCGTTTTGTGCCACCGCAATCGTCGCGGCGAAGAGCGCCGTAAATGCCCCGATGAATGCCACGATCGCCATGGTCTTGCCGTCCAGGCTAATGAGCGGGAACATGCGGATGACCATGTACACGCCCGCCGAGACCATCGTTGCCGCATGGATCATGGCGCTGACAGGGGTAGGACCTTCCATGGCGTCCGGCAGCCAGACATGCAGAGGGAACTGCGCCGATTTACCGATCGTTCCGATAAAGAGCAGCAAACCGATCAAGCCCGCGGCAGAGAAACCGAGGAAGCCGGGGTGGATGGCTGCCAGGGTATGGAGCGTTTCTTCGCTGAAAATCTGGCGGAAGGAAAGGGTCCCTGTGACCGAGTAAAGATAAGCAATACCGAGCAACATGAACACATCGCCCACGCGGGTGGTCATGAATGCTTTGATTGCGGCATCGCGCGCCGAGGGCTTTGCGTACCAGAAACCGATCAAGAGATAAGAGCACAAGCCCATGATCTCCCAACCGACAAACAAGGTCAGCAGGTTGTCCGAGAGAACCAACACATACATACCGAAGGCAAACAACCCAATGAAGGCGAAGAAGCGTGAATACATCGGCTCGACTGAGGGTACTATGTGCTTATGCCCATGCTCTTCGACGGTCGCGCCGTGAGGCGGAAGGCCCTTATGATCGTGATCGCCCACAGGCTGTCCAAAGTTATGATAACCAACGCTGTAGAGGAAGATCATGAGCACGGTCCAGGCCACGAAGAACAAGGTCACGGCCGTGAGTGGATCCACCAGCACGCCGATCCTGAACCAGGTGTCGCCCGTCGGAAGCCAATTCACCGCTGATTCGAATGGATGCTGCCCCAGGTGTTCCACGCCGAGTGCCCGCCAAAAAACAATCATGCTGCCGAGCCACGAAAGGAATGCCGCGCCCACAGCCAGCGTATGGCTGAGCATCTTACTCTTATTCGTAAGTAACACAATCAGGAAAAATGCAAGCACGGGAGGTAGAGGTATTAACCAAATGAGTGTTGCAGTCGTCATTAAGCCTCCAGGGAGCGCGTATGGCATATCGCTTATCGCCAAACGCGATCCGCGATATGCGATCAGCGAACTACCACTTCATCATGTCGATTTCGTCCGCCACAACGGTGTTGCGGCGTCGATATACAGAGATCACCAGCGCGAGGCCGACAGCCACTTCGGCGGCTGCCACTGCGAAGACAATGATCGCAAAGACTTGTCCTGCAATTTGAGTGACATCACCATAGCGCCAGAACGCGGCAAGGTTCACGTTCACCGCATTGAGCATCAATTCGATGCCAAGCAAGATCGCCACGGCGTTGCGTCGTGAGAGCACCCCAAACAATCCGATGCTAAAAAGCGCAGCAGCAAAAACGAGATACCATGAAAGTGGAACCATGTGCGCCTCCTATTTCCGAGAGTCCCCGGAACGGGGATTGAACGCGACATACACCGCGCCTACTAATGCCGCCACCAGAAGGACGGACGCAACTTCGAATGGCAGGACATACGCATTGGGTGAGACCAGGGCGTTGCCCAGCTCGGAGATCGAATCAAACCCGGCTGGGATATCTGCCGCAGTCTTTGATAAGCCGTTCCAACCTTGCAGCAACAAGAACAACCCGCCAAAGGTCAAGACGGAAAGCAGCGCACCGACCCACCAATTCTTATTCATCTGCGGACCCTGGTCGCGCATATCCTTGCGGGTGAGCATCACCGCAAAAATGAATAGAATGGCGATCGCACCAATGTACACGACAACCTGAACCACAGCCAGAAACGCTGCGTTCAACAGGGCATACATCACTGCCACGCCGAAGAGGGTGGACACCAGCCACAATGCTGCATGGACGAGATTACGCGTCGTCACGACCATGAAGCCGGAACCGAGCGTAAAGAGAGCTACCAGGATGAAAATGATTTGTGCACCAGTCATAAGTACTCCATCTTCGCGCTGAGCGGAGCGACGAATGTTCCTTGAGGAGCACAGTCGAAGCGCCGCACAACACGCAGGATTTTCAGCTATGTGCCTCGATGACTTGCTTTCCTTCCACCTTTTCACGTTCCTTGCGGCTGTAAGAACGTGACACTTCGAGGGCAATCCACGCCAGCACCACATTCGACAGGAACATGCCTGAGGCATAGAGCCAGGCCGGGCTCCCCGCCAGAAGCGCGTTCATTAATGCAGTCACCATCAAAAGGGTAAAGGCGAGTGGAGTCAGGAACTTCCAATTGAAGCCCAACATATGGTCAATACGGATGCGCAGAAGCGTGTACTTGACCCACATAATGATCCAGTAACCAATAAAAGCTTTGAACACAATCACCGCAATTGCAAGAAAGGCACTGACCCGCTCCAGCCCAAAGAAGCGATATCCACCAAAGAACAGGATCGCCCAGAAGCCGCCAAAGGTAAAGGCATGCAAAAGTTCGCCTGCATAGAACATCCCAAACTTCATCCCGGAATATTCTGTGTTGAAGCCAGCCACCAATTCAGACTCGCCTTCAGCCATATCGAACGGTGCCCGGCCCAATTCAGCGATTGCCGCGATCAGGAAGATCACAGCTCCTAGTGGAGCGAGCCACACAAACCAGATATTCTGTTTTTCGATGATAGCATTGAAGCCCATCGATCCTGCAAAAATGGTGGGGATCAACAGAATGGAAAGCATGGGAATTTCAAATGAAACCATCACCGCCACCTGGCGGAAGGCTCCGATCAACGCGAATTTGTTATTCGATGCCCAGCCTGCCATGATGATAGAGAGTGTACCAATGGCACCCGCCGCAATGATATACAATGCGCCGATGTTTAAATCCACGCCAATGATCCGTGGAGCCAGCGGCACGACTGCCCAGAGGATCAACACTGACATCATCGAAAGCATAGGTGCAATGTTATAAACCACCTTGTCTGCGCCGCCAGGGGTCGTGTCTTCCTTGATGATCAGCTTGATGATATCGGCGAACGGCTGGATCAATCCAAAGGGGCCCACACGGTTAGGGCCAATGCGGTCCTGAAAGCGGGACACCACCTTTCGCTCTACCCAGACGAGGAAGATATCCAGCAGCATCAGCACGCTGATCAACAAGAGAACTCCGATGAAGCCGATCAATATCTGCGCGGCAATCTCAGGCATTCCCCAACCCGTGAAAATGCCGATCAACCAATCTGCGGCTACTTTGAGAGGATCGTTCCAAAAACTCATTAGCTTCGACTCCTATCCCCTCTCCGTTTGGGAGAGGGATGGGGTGAGGTCAACACAAATAAAAGGCTGAATGGATTAATCATCCAATCAGCCTCTTTTTCACTATTACATAACTATTAGGCCCACTCCAACATCCCCTTGCGCCAGGTATATACCAGGCCCGCAATGAGGATCAGGATGAAAATGATGCCCTCCACAACGGCAAATAGGCCCAGCGAGCCAAGTTTCACAGCCCAGGGGAAAAGGAAGACAGTCTCGACATCGAAAACGAGAAACACCAGGGCGAAAATGTAATACTGCGCCTTGAACTGCACCCAGCTATCGCCAACCGTCTCGATGCCGCACTCGTACGTTGTCTGTTTAATGGGGTTGGACTTCTTCGGTCCCAGGATCCACGCAAATGTAATTGCGCCGACCGGGATAATAAGCCCAACGATAAAGAACAACCCAATGTAAATCCACTGACTCATAGGTTCTCCAAATGGCGAATATATCTTTTACGGCAAAATTTGTATTACAAACGGCGAAATTGTACCATGAAGAACAATCACCCGGCATTGAAACCATCGCAATTTTCAGGTGATTTTCATCATATATTCAAGTATTACGCCGGCTGCGCCGTTTAAAAACGAATTTGATAAGATCCTCAAAGAACGGGAAACCAATGACGGTCCCCACCACTGAACCGATTACCCCGGTTGTACGTGCAAAATTTCCCGAAAGACCCAGGAGGTTGACAGCCTCGATCTCAATAATCTGAGCAGAGAGCGTTTTTCGGGTTTCCTCACCGCTTTGTTTATCAACGAACCGTAAGTACAACCATAGGGTGCCACGATAGACACCCGCTTCCTGGGGGCGAATGCTCCAGTAAAAGGTAGCCGAGGTCCCTTGTGCCAGCGGCTCGCTGCTTAATTCAGCCGGGCGTACCTCCAGGCCTGCAATATCGAAACGAGTTTCGGCGATCACATGATGAGATTCATAAAGGTTCGGAATTTCAATAACTTTTCCCGTGATGACATGCCCTCCGATCTGTGCGGTCGGCGTGACATTACCCAGGTCATCCACTTCAAGGGTTAGCCGAACGACATCTGAATCACCCGCCCGTATCTGGGGTGGAAACTCAAGTGTAAGGCGGCGGCGTTCAGGGAGCGCTGGCTGAGGGGTGAAAATGGGAAAGATCGTTGGGGTCGATTCAGGAAGAGAAGGCGCCGTTGGTTGAGCACCCGCAACAGGTTCACCTGTCGAATTGTTCGGTGGTGCACCACCAGCGAGTGCGCCACAACCTAGCACAAAAATGACCCCAACGATAGAAATGATCAAGGCCCTTTCGCTGATTCGCATGAGATTAGAAAAGAAAATTCGCCTGAGGGAGAAACGAGGAAGGAGTTGGCAATTGTAGTTCCGTAGGTGAGATCGGTTGAGTCCGCACCTCCCGCCGCTCTGGCCAAAATCCCCAAAGCAATAATGCCAAGGAAAGGATTAAGATAGCGATCCCAAGGATTGTTCTGAAGCGTCTTGTCCACCCGGCTGCCCTGTGACGTGCTTCGCTTGTCACTGATCCACTTCTTCCACTTCTGCATACCAGCGGAGGCGCGTGCCGAGGAGATTGCGCATCTTCCACGCCAGCGACTTGGGCATGGACTCTATGACAGAGGCGATCTTGCCAATCCGCTGCAGCACCAGTTCACGTTCATCGTGACTTAAGCCAAGCTCCTCAGAGCGAAGCAACTCCTCCACCCGTTTGAGGTTGGTAGATGTAGTTTTATACAGTCCCCAGTCACGAGCACAAAGCCAGGCAATGCGCTCCAAACCAATTTCTCCGTTCTGCTCGTCACCAAGATCATTGTTGAGCAACAGGGAGATCATATCAAAGGCATCTTTGCGGTTCAACTCGACGATCTGCGCTTTTGAAAGAAATAACTCTGCTAGAGGGATGGTAACAGGGTCTGATTTCAAGCGCCCATTCAAGGGTAGCTTATGGCACATCTCGAAATCACCGACCAGTATGTCAATCCGGTGGCCCGTCACCTTATCATAATAAATCTGGCGGTGTGAGCCATTCAACAGGTTGAATTGTTTGTTTGGTGAATAGCCCATCGCTTGAAAGAATGATTCAAGCTTGGACCATTCCCTCTTCGGAACCATGAAATCTACATCAGGAGAGTCGCGCCGGAAGAAACGCGGGTTATCTTGACTATGAGTGTAGATGGCCAGCCCCCCAAAAGCACGCAAATGGATTTGATTTGCATCAGCTGCAGCAATCAGGCGATTCATTTCAGAAACAAGTTCAGACAAAGTATCCATGTAGTTCCTTATACCCCTCTTCCTGTCAAAAGGGGAAGAGGGGTATGGAGTTCAAATTCTTTACTCTACAGGAATTTCCGCGTGCACCTTCTCAAGATCAATGCCTTTGCTCTTACGATAAAAATACGCAATCACATAGATGACGATCGCCAGCAAATACATCACGCCCATATAGATCAAGGAGAGAGGGTTGTTGACCCCATATAACGAATTCGTGAACCAGAGGTATAGATTGTAGACCAGAAATATACCAAAGATCACGCCCGCCACCGTAATGAGCGGAAGCCCCGCCACCTTATACTTGGCAACCGGGGATGCGTTGTATAAATCAGGCTTGACATAGGGCAGGATAATGGCCGCGATGGTCGTACCCAGATAAGTCACTGCGATGACCAATGTCGTATCGAGGGTCAGCGTAGCAAAGCCCGGATAGAAAGCATATAAATAGGAGACGATGGCAGAAGGAACGGCCATCAACAACAGGGCGTAGATCGGTGTATTTAGAACGGGTGAGACTTCGGCCACTTTTTCCGGCAATAAGCGGTCAAATGCAGCCGCGAAGACCACCCGGGTCGAAGAGAGGAACACCGTCCCTGCCCAGCCAATCCACCACAAACTAAGCAGGAATACGATCACAAATTGGACCAGGCGATTGTTCACCAGCATTGCCGCGAGCAGGCCAGGATAGGGAAAAACGCCTAACGGACCAGCAGGTGCATTCGCGTCATAGACCGGATTCCAGAAGCCCGCGTTCGCAGCATTATAGAATTCCCAGCCCATCGTCTTCGCAATCAACGCCAGCAAGGCAATCACCACCACTGTGGTTACCAAAAGTGCTCCGCCCATGCCATAAATATTGCGCTTAAAGTCGGTCGCACCTCTCACTTCACCGTAAAGTGTCGCACCCCAATTCGACCATAAATTAAAAAACAGGATGAATGGAATCAGCAAGAGGCTGGAGGCTAATGGCATGGAGCTAAATGGCGGAGGAGTATAGCCATAGTCGGTTGCAGCTTTGAGTGTTCCTGCATAGGCTCCCGCAGGTGCCCCAAAGAGCGCAGTAGACTGTTGATCAAATGCGGTTTGGAAGTTCGCCTGACTATTCACTAGCAGTAGAACAAATACGATCGCCAGACCGAGCGCGCCCCCGTAGAAACACCAGCGCTGAATACGCGCGTACGTCCGCATTCCCAGTGTGATAAAGCCGCTGACAATCACAATCGTGATGATGCTGCTCCAGAACAAACCTACAGACGAAGAAAACCAGGTTGCAATGCCTGGCGCTCCTGCGATGGCAAAAAGCGGTGTAAACACCATATAACTCAGCATCGTGCCGTAGAGTGGCACCCAATGCCAAAGAATAAACCACCAACCCGTCACTGCGAGCACAAACCCAATTGGACCACCCAGGATGCGGCTCTGCCAGACATAGTCACCGCCGGCACGTGGCATGATGGCAATCAGCGAAGCATAGACAATGACCTCAAATATCAGGAACGGGGTACTGATGAGGATAGCGGGGACCAGATTGCCGTCCGGCACAAAGTAACCGAACGAAAAGATGTACAACCCCAAAGTGATGAGGTTGATCGAAAAGAACGCGTAGATGAACGCGTCGAAGACCGACCACGAGCGTACCAGGCCGGTCGCCTTCCTAACAAACAAGTTAGTCATGGGATGCTCCTCCTTTAGAGCTTAATTCATCTCGTGCTACAAAGTTTGTAACACGCAACTCCCAAATAAGTTAACCTGTAGTCAGTACGTAATTCTCGATCTTATTCTTGCCAAGCTTGACAATAGCGCCAAGTAATGTTCCCTGTTCGTACATCGAACCGGGATTGATACATAACGTTTTGCCAATTCGAGAGGCGCCGCGCCCTTCATGGATGTGTCCATGCAGACCCAGCAGGGGTTGAGACTCCTCGATGGCTTTGCGTACGGCGGTCGAGCCGACGGGTTTGAGCGCCTGGCCCGCCATTTTCGGACGCAAGTCTTTATCCAGCTCCGGCGCTTCGTCAAGATTCGACCTATAGGGCGGCACGTGAATGTTGAAGATCGCATTGCGCGGGTCTTTGAGCTGGCAGATCATGGCCTCATACCGGACCTTCAGCTGATCTTCATCCTCTTCCCGGTGCGTATTCCATGGGGTTCGATTAGACCAGCCCGAGGCGATCATTTCATGCTGGGCATCAAGCTGGGTCACCTGCCCCTCGACCAGGAGCACATGCTGGCTCGCACGAATGATATCGTCCACCTCATCCATATCGTCATTGCCCGGTGAACAATAGACCTTCATGCCACTCTCACTCAACTTTTTATCGGCAAGATCCATCCACTGCTGAACCACCTTGAGCACTTGCTGCAAAAAGATCTGGTGGACTTTGTCAGGAGCTTTTTCAAGTTCGGCAATTTCATCCGGATTGGTAAGGTACGGGTAATAACCACGGCTGCGGACACGCTTGGTCAGGTCTTGCAGCTCGTCCTCATTTGAAATATCAAACACCTGTTCGAGCAATGTGACGCGGTAATTCTTCCCGCCCTGGTGAATAAAAGGCACAACGGCTTTGCCCGTCATGTCCCCACCGAGGATCAGCACATCGGCTCCATAAAATTTTCCTGCGTTGAGAAACTTACTCCAGCAAATATCCGACCCATGTATATCTGTCGCAAAAAAGAGTTTTGTCACGCGTAATATCCTTGTAGAGATAAGGAGATAAATTTCCGACCATTATACTCTCCAAAGAGAAAAGTACCCTTAAGGTGGGTCGAGCAATCTTATTTTATGAGATGCACGATCAGCCAATACACGCCTGCTGAGAGTAACCCGCTCGCCGGGATGGTGATCACCCATGCGGTGATAATATCCTCGGCGACACTCCAGCGCACCTTGCTGGCACGCTCTGCAGAGCCCACGCCGATAATCGCCGAGCTGACTACCTGAGAGGCGCTCACAGGAACTCCAAAAAGAGAGGCGGCAAGGATGACCACCGCAGAACTCAACTGGGCTGAAAAGCTATGCAGGGGGCGTATCTTATAAATCTTTCCACCCAGGGTACGGATCAAGCGCCAGCCTCCCAGACTAGTCCCTATCGCGATGGCCACGGCACTGACCGCAACTACCCAGGTAGGCACTTGAAACGTTGGCAGAGCTTCGCCAATAACCAGGCTGAGCGCAATGATCCCCATCGTTTTCTGGGCGTCATTTGTTCCCTGTCCAAAGGCCATTACCAAAGCAGTGAGCCACTGTCCACGCTTGAAGAGTTCATTGATGCGTGGTGAGGCGCCGCGCACCAAAAAGTAGATCAACCTTGTGAAAACAAAACCAAAAATGAACCCAATCAAAGGAATGACAAACAGCGCGATCAAGACTTTATTGAGCCCACCGAACTTAATGGCACTGAGTCCAACACTGACAAGGACTGCGCCGACCATCCCGCCGATCAGTGCGTGGGAAGAACTACCCGGGATCCCAAAATACCACGTAATCAAATTCCACAAGATTGCACCAACAAGGGCAGAGGCGATCACATTCAGTGTTAACACATCGGATTGGACAATCTCATCACCGATTGTTCTGGCAACTACCACCCCAAACAAAAAGGGACCCAAAAATTCGGCCACTGCTGCAATGCTTAAGGCTGTGCGCGGACTGAAGGCGCGCGAGGAGATCATCGTTGCGACGATGTTACTGGCATCCCGCATGCCGTTCAGGAAGTCGAAGATGAGCGCCAGGACAATGACAATGATTAGTTCTTGGGACATAAAGTGTGTATGGATGTCAGTGTGAGCCCGAGTGGTGAAATAGGACGAAATCCGTATCGAAACCCGGTGCCGGTGCAGGTGTTATTCCGGGAACGCTTCGACTACGACGCACAAGAAACGTGCATCTCCGGTCAGCGCGGAGCACCCTCGCAACAACATGTAAGCTCAGGTTTTCTTCACCACGATATCAGCAATAATATTTCCAGCTTCATCTCCACGATCAGCCGCGTTGGAGAGATGCCGGTACACTTCACGCAGTTTCAGCATCCCGACGACGTGATGAATATCTTCAGGTCCTGTAAACAGGTCGGCAATCGCTTCACGATAAACACTCTCCACGCGGTTTTCAAGCGCCTTGGCGCGCTGGGCATGGTCAATTGCCACAGACGGATTCTTTTGAAGACGTTGAACCGCCTGGTAGATCTCATACGCGGCATCCTTTAAAAGGGTCGCGATCCGTTGCATGTAGGGTGTGGGGCTAACCTTTAAGACCACCATCTCGCTGACGGTGCTATCGGCATAATCGATCACATCATCAATGGAACGTGAGAGTGAAAAAATATCTTCGCGGTCGAACGGGGTAACGAAGGTCCTATTTAACTCATCGATCAGGATACGCCGGACCTCATCCGCTTCCTCCTCTTTGAGCGCCAATTGCTCTGCAATCTCGCGATCTTGTGTCTCGAGATATTTGACAAGCAGCTTGACTCCTTCGTAAGTAATGGAAGCCTGTTGTTGAATCAGTTTGTGGAAAACCTCTTCGCGCTTTCTAAAAAAACCAAACATGAAAACCTCATTGCGTTGTAAAGTACTTTTTTATCCCTGGTGAGTTTTTAATCATACCACTTTCGCCTGATCGAATTTGCAGACGCAATGCGGTTCCCTCTTCCGGACACTTGCCAGATCGTATGTGAGTAACGATCCTCCACCCTCCCGTGGATCTCGGGCAGCTGGGTTGAACTTTCCTTTTATCTGCTTCTGCCTCCAGAACGATGTTTTGATTTCTGTACTAATCCTGTACTAGTCCTGTACTAACGCAGAGCTAGCCCGGAGCTCTGCCTTCGAGCATCTTTCCCCCTAAAGACGCTAAAAGCCCTTGAAGGTTCCCCACCTTCAAGGGCCTCTACCTCAAGCCTTTGACTACGAACCCTACTAACTAACCGGGCTCGGAAACACTCTGCAAAACTTCCGCAGAAACATCCTTGGTGCCGTTGGTCGCGATGTCTCCCAAGGAGACCACGCCGACCAGGCGTTTATCGGCACGGCTCAACACAGCTACTCTGCGGATCTGGTTTTGCTCCATCACTCTGGCAGCTTCTTCCACGTCCTGATCGTCAAAGCAATAGATGATTGGCGAGGTCATCAGATCGCGTCCGATGATCCCGTTCGGATCCATTCCTTCGGCCGTCGCCCGCACGATAATGTCGCGGTCAGTCACCACGCCAATCAAGCGGTCACCGTCACAGACCGGCAGGAATCCGATATCGCGTGCGCGCATTTTCTGAGCCACTGCCCGCAAAGGTTCATCCGGATGGATCACCTCAACATCCTTTGTCATAATCTCTTTAAGTTTCATACTGTACTCTTTTCCTCAACACGGTCTTCCAACTGGTGGACACCATGTTGGCTGGCGCAGTGAGCGCAGCAGTATAGAGCATCTGCGGTCTCTACCCCATGACCGATAATGCGGCAACCACAATGGGCACACGTCGGCGCCAAAGCCTGGATCGCACATTCGAAGCTATCGAACACATGCGTCTCACCGCCCATGCGCACTTCAAAGCATTTATCATAGACATTGCCGCAGACTTCACATGTCCCGGATTTCGTGCCTAGCATACCTTCATCTTTATTCATATCTACCTCTTTTCTATGATTTTCTGCGTCGAGTGGCCTGGGCCTTCTTGATATTCTCGTGTCGGGCGCGTGTTTGAGCAGAGGTCGGCTTGGAGCGCTCGGGCACATCGGGTCGATCCTTGGCCCGGAAACGGTCGCCGCTTAGATGGACCGGCGTCGAGCCAAGCTTTTTCAGCAAATCTTTTGCATCTTTTGTGTCGGGCACCAGTTTGTCTTGCTCCAGATGCGCATCGTCCTTGCTGATCAACCAGGTCGAGGTCGCCCAGGAGCCGCTCGCCCGTTTTCCGGCTACGCGTTGAAGATGACCGTGTTCTCCGACATCCTGTGTACGAAATGCGGTGAACTCATCCTTCGGGCGGACCTCCACATGGTAGAAATTTCCCTGGCCGGTAGTGCCGGGTTTCTGGCGTCCGCGGCCTTCGGGTTGCGACCTTGCATGCCCGCTAGCAGACATGCTCTTCCATTTTGCCTGGGCCTTTTTGATATTCTTTCTGGCGGCCTCACGTTGTTTTTCAGTTGCCATAGGAACCTCCTTCGATCGATTGGATCGAATAAATAAACACCAATACCCCTCATAAAGGCTAACGAAGGCTGGGTGCCAGTGTTACACCTGCCTCCATGAGATAAACGTTAAGTTATTCTCAGGAATCATGGTTTATTGCTGAAAGGCAGCTGATTACCACCGGCGTCGCCATGGTGACAGATTTTCGTCACCCCGCTCTCCCCTAATGAGTTTTGAGATTCAAATTCGGTAAAACGTCCCGACACTCCCTGGCGGGCGGTGCCAGGGAGTGTCGGGATGGTGACTACCGATTTTGGTTTTCAAATTTCATCAGGGACGATAAGCGCGAAAGTGCGGGGTGTATAATTTCCTCGCGAGGTGAAATATGACTGTCACTGACATACTCAACTCTGTTAAGTTCGTTGTTGACCCAAATGGACAGCAATCTGCCGTTGTAGTAGATATGGAGGTTTGGGAGCAACTCGTCACTATATTGGAAGATGCAGAAGAAATTAAGAAAGCGCGTTCCGTGAACGAAGAGACCATTCCCTGGAAAGCCCAGCATTAATCACCAATGCCCGAAATTTCCCGCTTCTTTGGTATCATCATCACAATGTTTTATAGTGACCACCAGCCGCCCCATTTTCACGTCCGATATGGCGAGTATAAGGCGCAGGTAAGCATTGATCCAATTTCCATTTTGCGGGGCGATTTATCACCTCGTGTCTTCGGTCTTGTCGTGGAATGGGCATTGGTTCACCAAGATGAGTTGCGGGAAGACTGGATACTGGTACAAAACCAAACTCCGCCCAATAAGATTGATCCTTTGGAGTAAGAGATTATGTTAAAAGACATTGTAAAGGTCAAACCCCTAAAAGACTTTCACTTGCACTTGGAGTTTGAAGACGGTGCAAAAGGTGAGGTCGATATTCGCAAATTCGTCAAATTTAGAGGCGTATTCGAACCTCTTAAGGATGAAACCTTCTTCGCCAAAGTGGATGTCAATCCTGAGTGGGGCACTATCTTCTGGCCCAATGGTGCAGACTTGGACCCCGATGTACTGTATAGTTTGGTAACAGGAGAACCTATTCCGGAAATTACTTCTCTAGCAAATAGATAAGATTAACAAGAGCCTTGCTATGCCCAGGAAATATGAAGAACAATCCAAGTAAACGCAAAAAAAAAGTTGGAGAAATGCGGGCTGAGTATGATTTCAGCAATGGGACACGTGGCAAACACGCGGATGCCTATCAACAAGAACATACTGTTACCATCCATAAGAAGGATAGCACAACTATCGTGCAAAACTTCAAATTGGAAGAGGGCGCGGTGATCCTTGAGCCCGATGTCCGCGAGTATTTTCCCGACGCAGAATCCGTGAACAATGCCTTGCGGACATTGATCTCTATTGCCCCAAAGGCACGCAAAAAGATTACCAGGACGCGTTCCGGACATAAACGTACAAGCCAAAGCGCATCACCTTCAAGTTAGGTTACATATCTATAGAATCGCGCTGCTAATGGGGTGGTTCCCTGTGACAGACGACGGACATGAAATTACGCCTGAATAGTAGCTGTAGCCGCACATTTGAGAGAAGTTGACATCGTTTGACAGTCCATTGGCAGGATTTGGTTTGCCTTTCAACGATACTTTCACCAATTGGTGAAAGTATCGTTTTTTTACGAATGAAGGAGAATCAACATGAAAGTCAAAATGGTATTACCGGCCCTCACGGAAGCAAAAAGCCCATTTTGGAGGCCGATCAAGTATTCACTGTTTCCTCCACTTGGATTGGCAACCCTGGCTGCCTATTTGAGCGCGAACGATGAAATTACTCTCCAGGATGAACATGTTGAGGTCTTGAACTTGGATGATGAGCCTGATCTGGTTGTGATCCAGGTCTACATAACTTCGGCGTATCGAGCCTACCAAATCGCCGATCACTACCGCGCCAAAGGAGCTTACGTTTGCCTCGGTGGATTACATGTGACTTCGCTTCCCGAAGAAGCCAAAGAGCATGCAGACACGATCTTCATCGGTCCTGGGGAAGATACCTGGCCCGCATTCCTCAAAGATTATGAGGCAAAGCGCCCACAACAAAAATACGTCTCTGAAATCCGCACGCTGATTAACCTGCCCCTGCCTCGCCGTGATCTCATCAAACGTTATCTCTATCTGGTTCCCAACTCCATTGTCGTCTCGCGCGGCTGCCCTCATGTCTGTGATTTTTGCTATAAAGAAGCTTTCTTTGAGGGCGGCAGATCTTTCTACACGCTCTCGGTCGATCGGGCTCTGGCAGAGATTGAAGGCTTGCCAGGCAAGCACCTCTACTTTCTCGACGATCATCTCTTCGGCAACCCACATTTTGCAGGCAGCCTTTTCGATGGCATGACGGGCATGGGACGACTTTGGCAAGCCGCAGGGACCGTCCAATCGATTTTGAAACCGGGCCTGCTTGAAAAAGCGGTTGCGAGCGGCCTGCGAAGCTTATTTGTCGGGTTTGAGACTCTCAACCCAGCGAACCTGGTACAGCAGCATAAATATCAAAACTTGAATCGAGATTACACCCTGGCAATTCAAAGACTGCACGACCTCGGTGTAATGGTCAATGCCAGCTTTGTCTTCGGAATGGACGGCGATGACGAAACTGTTTTCGATCGAACCATCGAATGGGCGCTCAAACAAGGTATCGAAACAGCCACTTTCCATATTTTGACTCCCTATCCTGGAACAGCCCTGCACAAAAGAATACAAGCCCAAGGTCGAATTCAGACATCGAATTGGGATCTGTATGACACGCGCCATACGGTCTTCCGTCCGAAGCTCCTGACTGCTGAGCAGCTGGAAACAGGCTACTGGCGTGCCTATCGGGACTTTTATCGCTGGGAAAGCATATTCAAGTCAGCACGGGTTCACCCGAAATTCATCGAACAGATCAGGCATATTGCCTATGCCGGAGGCTGGAAGAAATTTGAAGCGATGTGGGACTGGCTGATCCGAGCAAAGAGAGTTACGAACTTATTGCCGGTGCTGGAAACGGTGTTAGCCGGTTTCAAATCTCAAAATGTTATCAAGGAAGAAGTTTCGTCGCCAGAAACAACAATGGACTTCGGAAATCTGCCTTGAACGGCTGCGATCCGGGAGGATTTCAAAGCATATCGGCCTTTTTATTGGGTGACCATTCCTGTCACAGCATGGACAATGACAGCGTTGCATCCGGATTTGAAACGAGGCGCCCAGGGTCAGTCCGGGCAAATATGTGAAAACCTGAGGCGAGGTAACACGAATACAACTGGATAAATCACGTGTGAAGTCACGAAGTCTGTCACATGTCTCCCTCCAGAAAGAGTGCTACACTGCATCGCACAACCAAAAAGGAGACTTCATGCACTATCCCCCGGAACCTTTCCGCATCAAGGTAACTGAACCGATTCGCCTCATTTCCCCCGAAGAGCGTGAAGCAAGGCTCGTCGAGGCAGGCTACAACCTCTTCCTCATGAAAGCCGAAGATATCTTTATTGATCTGCTGACCGACTCAGGCACAGGTGCAATGAGCCAGGAGCAATGGGCGGCGATCATGAGAGGGGATGAGTCGTATGCCGGCGCACGTTCCTATCACCGGCTCAAATGTGCGGTGGAAGATATTTTTGGTTTCCAGTATTTTGTGCCCACACACCAGGGACGTGCTGCCGAGAACATCCTGAGCGCGGTGCTCGTCAAACCTGGGCAATACATTCCGTCGAACATGCACTTCGACACAACCGATGCCAATATCCGGGCGCGCGGTGGGCGTCCTGCCAATCTGGTGATTGACGAAGCCTACGATCCCGAAAATCCATATCCGTTCAAGGGCAACATGGATATCGATAAATTGCGAGCTTTTATCGAAAAGATCGGGGCGGAGAAAATCCCATTCGGAATGGTGACCGTCACGAACAACGCAGGCGGTGGACAGCCGGTCTCAATGGAGAACCTCAAAGCGGTTGCAGAGCTCTATCATAAACATGGCATTCCATTTTTTATCGACGCGGCCCGCTACGCCGAGAACTGCTTCTTCATCAAGCAGCGTGAACCGGGCTATGAGTCACGGTCTGTGAAAGAGATCGCGCAGGAAATGTTCTCCCTGGCGGATGGCATGACGATGTCTGCGAAAAAAGATGCGATCGTCAACATCGGCGGCTTGTTGTGTTTGAATGATGAGACGCTCTTTCAAGGTATCAAAAATGAACTGATCCTGCGGGAAGGGTTTCCCACTTACGGCGGGCTGGCGGGCCGCGATCTCGAGGCAATGGCAGTTGGCTTATATGAGGGTCTCGACGAATCATATCTGGCTTACCGCCTGGGACAAACCGCCTATCTCGCGGCGCGCCTGAACAGTGCAGGTGTTCCCACCATCCAGCCCACGGGCGGGCACGGTGTATACGTCAACGCAGGTGCGATCCTGCCGCACATCCGACAGTATGAATTCCCTGCGCAAGCTTTGGCAGTTGAGCTGTATCGGGAGGGCGGCATTCGCGGGGTAGAGATCGGTTCGGTCATGTTTGCCTGTCTCGACCCGGAAACAGGGGTTTGGCATTATCCCAAGCTCGAGTTGCTCCGCCTGGCCATCCCCCGCCGCACCTACACCCAAAGTCATATGGATTACGTGGCAGAGGCGCTGGCTCAAATCAAGTGCCGTGCAGACTCCATTCGAGGCTATAAGTTCACCTATGCACCTGAGTTATTAAGGCATTTCACAGCAAGATTTGAGCCGTTATAATTCGCCCCGGACTTATGGAGACATAGAGTTTCTCGAGTCCCCTGGCGCTGCCCATGATTTGCTGCACTCCCCTGCACTGACGCGGGGACACACCTGCCCTCCCAGGCCGCTACGCTCACCTGCACTCCCCGGCACTCACACCTGCGCTGAGGCGCAAGCCTCAAGCGCAGGTGAGTGCCGGGGACGCTCCGCAGTGGGCGGTGCCAGGGAGCGTACGCCTGTCTCCAAAGGAGGCAGTGCAGGGGAGCAAATCAGGCAGGTATATGTCTTTGTGATTAAAATGACCTCATCTCAACTCTCTCGCGGTCTTGAAAAAAATCCACCTGATATGCGAACAAATACACTCTCAACTTCAGCTCGTAACGATCGACTCTTTCGAATCGCTATCATTGCAATTATCATGTTTGGAATGATTCTGCGCGCCTCAAAATATTTACCCGGATGGTTAATGAGAGGAGATGAGCTCGCCGTGATGCGCAACCTGATCAATCGTTCCGCCATGGATTTGATGACAAAACCACTACACAATGAGCAGGCAGCTCCGTTTGGCTTTGTGCTCAGCATCAAAACCCTGATTACGATCTTCGGGCGCTCAGAATATGTTTTGCGACTACCCGCATTTTTAGCGGGTTGCTTTTCATTGATACTGATGCAAAGCTTACTCACTAAAACGGGCAAAAGATATGGAAATATATTCGCATTGGCCGGATTTGCGTTTGGCGATTACCTGATTTATTATTCAGCAGAACTCAAACAATACAGCACTGACGTGCTGCTATGTTTAATTCTTCTCCTGGCTTTTTATCAACATTTAGACAAAGAAACCACAGCAAAAGACTTCATTGTGCTTACCGCTCTGGGAACGTTGGCGTTATGTTTTTCGTACACTGCGCTTTTTATCATAGCAGGAATCGGCATTACATTATTGATTCATTACTGGAGGAATAGCCAAAAGCTTCGCTGGATCGCACTGACAGGGATGATCTGGATGGGGACATTCCTGGCTTTATATTTCCTCTTGCTCAGGCAGCAAACCCAGGATCCATATTTGATTACATTCTGGGACAACCTGCTTTCTTTTATGCCTATGCCGCCCTGGAGAGATCTCTCTTGGTTTCCCAAAGCACTTGACGGTCTCTTTTTTGTTGTGGCTGGCTTATCTTCCTCGGTGGTATTCGTAATTCCAATCTATGCCCTGGGGCTATGGGGATTTTTAAAAGAGAAAAAGTGGCAATGGGCCCTGGTGCTCACTATTCCTGTTGGACTCAATATCGTTGTATCGGGGTTTCAAAAGTATCCTTTTCACGGTCGCTTGATCCTCTATCTTTTGCCCCTGATCTTTATAGTGCTTGGCAAAGGTATCGATTTACTTATAGGCTTGAGCTACAATCGAGTTTTTGCGAATGCTGCTTTTGCTGCACTGATCATATTACTGTTAAGGCCGGTCATTCCAACAACAAATTCCTACCTGTTGACTCATAGTTACTTAAACGAGGAGCTAAAATCCGTGTTTTCCTTTTTGGAAGAACATCACCAGGATGACGATCTCCTTTATCTGTATCATTCTGTGGGCTCGAAATATATTTATTATGCGCCGGTATTCAACCTGGAAAAATCGCCTTATATAATGGGGCAAAACAATTCGGGAAACATAAAGAAATACCAAACAGAATTAGCTGCTCTCCCACGCGGGCAGCGCATTTGGTTTGTCTTTTCACACGTCGTCCAGGCGAAAGTGCGTAAGGGTAAAAGTCAAGATGAAAGAGAATATATTCTCAAATATTTAAAAGAAAATGGGGCACTGCTGAATGAATTTTATTCGGTGAATAATGTATCTTCAGCTCATCTCTTCATCCTAAAATAGGATTATGACTCGCTGGATCAACCCTGCTCCTGTAGAAGTGCCTGCCTCTTTCGCAGACCTCAACCTGTCTCCGCTGATCGCGCAGACTCTGATCCGGCGCGGCATCGATACCCTGGAGGTCGCACGTGCGTTCCTCCACCCCGATTCACTGCCATCCACGCCTTTCCCAAATATCGAGCCCGCCGTAAAACGGATCGAGGCGGCAATCCGTGCCAAGGAAATGATCTGCGTCTGGGGTGACTTCGATGTGGACGGTCAATCCTCCACAACGCTGTTAGTACAGACGCTTCAGGCCCTGGGCGCAAATGTCGTTTACTACATTCCGATTCGCGGCAAGGAGAGCCATGGAGTCCATATCGGGACTCTCAAGCCAATCCTCGATAACGGCGCGAAACTCCTCCTCACTTGTGATACAGGGATCACCGCGTACGAAGCCATTGACTATGCCAACTCACGCGGCGTAGATGTAGTCGTTACTGACCATCACGAATTAGGTGCAACGCTCCCGAATGCAAAGGCAGTGATCAATCCCAAGTTGCTACCTGAAGATCATATCCTTGCTAATCTTGCGGGGGTGGGTGTTGCCTATAAACTTGCAGAAGCGTTGATCCGTAGTAGCGACTTGAGTCGCGGTTCCGGAACGACTCAAGTCGCTACTACGGATTTACTTGATTTAGTTGCTCTTGGACTGATCGCCGATGTTGCCCTACTCAAAGGCGAAACCCGTTCTCTGGCCCAACGCGGCATTCAGGTTTTGAGAAATACGGGTCGGATCGGCTTGCGAGTGATGGCAGAGCTATCGGGCACAAGCCTCGAATCTCTGACCGAAGAATCGATCGGCTTCAGTTTTGCTCCCCGCTTAAATGCACTGGGTCGATTAAGTGATGCGAATCCCGCCGTGGAATTATTGCTTTCGCACGATCCGACGCGGGTGCGTGTCATCGCGGCTCAAATCGAGGGATTGAATGCACAACGCAGGTTGCTGACCAACCAGGTCTATGAAGCTGCAGAAGCACAACTGCGCGAACATCCGGAGTTACTCTCCGAACCCGTGATCATTCTGACCAATCAAAACTGGCCTGGCGGCGTGGTCGGGATCGTTGCCAATAAACTCGTGGAACGTTATCGTAAGCCCGCCATCCTTTTGAATCAATCTGAGAATGGAATTTTGCGCGGTTCAGCGCGCTCTGTGGAAGGGCTGCATATTACGGAAGCCATCACGACCCAAAAGGATCTGTTGCTTGGTTTTGGCGGCCACCCCATGGCCGCAGGCTTAGCGTTGGCAGCTGATAAGCTTGCCGAATTTCGCCGAGGGCTTGGCAAGGCAATTGAAAGGCAGCTGGGAACTGTTGTCAGTGAAGAACCGGTACTGCAAGTCGATGCCTGGCTTGGTCTGGATGAGATCAATCTTGAGCTCGCAGAATCTCTGGAAGCGCTTGCACCTTTTGGTGCAGGAAACCCGCCCTTGACACTGGCAACCCATCAAGTCAGTTTACGATCTGTGGCTGGCCTGGGTAGAGCAAAAGAACATCTACGTTTGAATGTGGAAGACGAAAACGGGAACGTGCAATCCTTTTTATGGTGGGGCGGGGCAGGCGGCGAATTGCCAGAAGAAGGAAGCAAGTTCGATATTGCCTATTCCATGCGTGCCTCCACATTTCGCGGTGAGAAACAGGTCACGCTCCAGTTTGAAGCGTTTCGGATTGTGGCAGAAGCGCCGCCCGAACTTAAGAAGCATAAGCTCGAAATCATTGATTATCGTTTGGAGTCAGCCAGCTTGCTGGCAACCCTACAGGAGCAAGCTCCTGGACTCCAAATTTGGGCAGAAGGCGTGGATAAAGCAAAAGGGAAGAGTCGCTTCGAGCTTCATCCGGCAGATGAATTCGCGATTTATACAACTCCTCCATCGCCCAATGAATTGCAGGCCGCCCTGGAAACGGTAAAACCCAAAAGGGTTTACTTGTTTGGGGTTTCGCCGGCCGCAGAGAAACCAGATTCTTTTCTGGCTCGCATGGCAGGCCTCGCAAAATATGCGATCAATCAAAAAAGTGGAAAAGTAACGGTCGGAGAACTGGCGGTGGTTACAGGTCAACGCGCCGGAGCGATCCGCCTGGGCCTGGAGTGGCTGGCAGCCGGAGGACACATCTCCATTCAAAGTGATGTGTCACAGGATACGCTTCTCTTATCTACAGGTAATGGTGAATTGGATCAATATCTCCAACGCGAGCTGTATATCGCAGTGAAGGGCATTCTGGAAGAGACCGCCGCGTATCGTGCGCACTTTCAACGTGCTGAGGCAGAACGTCTCATTGAGTTGAAGTAGGCGTTCGAGTTGGGGTTGGTGTCGGCGCTGGAATAACCAGCCTATCGATATTCACAGACCCACCACTCGCGTGCGTGATAACGACCGTATGCGTGCCTTGCGCAAGCAAGTCAGATACCCATTCGCCGCCCTGGGCCTCATTGACCGGAATGACAAGGGCATCATTGTCAATCTTAATCGTTACAACCCCATAACTTGAGGCTGCCTGATAGAAGAAATGCAGTTGATGACCTGTAAAAGTAAAGGTTATTGAGTTACTACCGGCTACGCTGGAAATATGCAATGTTCCCTGGTATGCCCCATTCACATTCGTTTGTCCGTCCCAGGTGCCAGTATAGGCCAGCCGAGAATCTGTGTCATCATACGTATTCGCCGCAACTCTGGTTCCAGTGGTCGAAGTTGCAGTTGGCAGTCGGCTGGGCGTGCCGGTACGAAAAGTAATGCTGGTTGCCGTACGAGTCGTGTTGGGTCGTGTGAGAATAATGGGCGTAGCAACCGCAGGACGGGTAGTCGCAATCAATATGGGAGCTTCCGTAGCGGGCGGCTCAGTCGCAGGAAGCCCGGAGCCCTCGACAACCAGCGTGGTGATCGCCGGTTCGGTCCCAAGATAAAGGTATTGGAATGAAGTTGCACTTGGAGTCATCGGAATCTCTTCCGGTGAATTGAGCGAGCGCCCAATGAACAACACAACAATGATCCCAACAACAGAAAACCCGCTTATTAGAATTGGGATGAGCAGACCACGGTCAATGGACGGTTGATTATCCATAAGGAATCCAATTGTGAGATCGGTTGAGGCCGCTTAGTGAGCGCCGCATGATTGCGTAGGAAACTTTAATTTTGGCTTACAAATAATTCAAAAAGTTGACTTGCTAATCAGACAAGCGGTATCATCAGGCAAAAGGATACCACAATCATGCCTAATCCACAGGACTGCTACGCGTGTCTGATACCGAAGCCCACATCCATTCAAGCCATCACGGGGAGTTTTATAGTTTCGCCAAATACAAGGATATTGACAAAAATAGACGATGAAGAGCTTGCTTCCATTGGAAATCTTCTCTCGAACTGCCTGCAACAAACCAGCGGCTATAAGATCGCGGTTGTAGATACAAACGCAAACCAAAGTGCGGGGGATATTCAACTCACCCTAAAAGACAACGTAAGATTGGGTGAGGAGGGATATGACCTCGCTATTACAACTGATTTGATTCAATTAAGCGCTAATTGTCCAGCGGGATTGTTTTACGGTGTTCAGACTCTGCGGCAGCTGCTTCCTACGGATCAATCTGAACCGGCAATCTTGCCCGCCGTTTCCATACAGGATATTCCTCGATTCGCCTGGCGTGGCGCAATGCTCGATGTAGCCCGACATTTCTTTGAGGTGGAGGCTGTGAAGCGTTATATTGACCTGATCTCACACTACAAAATGAACCGCCTGCATCTCCATCTTACGGATGACCAGGGTTGGCGCATTGAAATCAAATCGTGGCCTCGATTGACCGGGGTCGGAAGCACGACTCAAGTTGGTGGCGGAAGCGGCGGCTATTATACTCAGCAGCAATACAAAGAGATCGTGGATTATGGGCGCAGACGCTATATGACCATTGTGCCCGAGGTCGACACACCCGGTCACACAAACGCCGCGTTGGCATCCTATCCGGAATTGAATGGTTCAGGAGAAACACCTGTGCTCTTTGAAGGTACACAAGTGGGCTTTAGCACACTATGTATCGACAAGGAAATTACCTACCAATTTCTGGAGGATGTGATCCGTGAACTCGCCCGTCTGACGCCAACGCCCTATATCCACATCGGCGGCGACGAAGCCCTGTCGACTCCCGAAGAGGATTATAAAAAATTCATCAGGCGTATTCAGGAAATCGTCATTGCAAATGGCAAGAGGACAATCGGCTGGGGAGAAATTGGCGAGGCTGAAATTATGCCTGGCACGATCGCCCAGCACTGGGCGGGTGCGAACTATCAGGGAGCGAAACGACAGAGCGCAAAGATCATTCTGTCACCCGCGAACAAAACCTATTTGGATATGAAGTATGATGACTCGTCACCGCTTGGCTTAGATTGGGCAGGCTTGATCAGTGTGCGGAATTCCTATGATTGGGAGCCCGGCAGCTATATGAATGAATTAACGGAAAGTGATATTCTCGGAATCGAAGCGCCGCTCTGGTCTGAAACATTGCTGACGATAAAAGATATCGAGTATATGGCATTCCCTCGCATTCTCGGGCTGGCTGAACTGGCATGGTCACCCAAAGGTCAATGCTGGGAAGAATACAGACAGCGTTTGGCTGCCCATGGGAAACATATGGATGCCATGGGGATCAACTTCTTCAAGTCGCCAGAGATTGATTGGCTTTAACTGGGATGCCTGCTCAGGGCCTGGGAGCTCGACCAGGCATGATTTATTTTAATGTCCGGTCTGTAATGTCCAGCGCCTGATCCAAAATATCAAAGCCTTCCTGCAACTGTTCTTCCGTAATAATCAAAGGCGGGATCACCAGTACGGTGTGCCAGTGTGTATATACAAACAAGCCATGCTCCAGACAGTATTTCTTCAGCGCCGCCATCTCCGGCGATGATCCGTTCCAGGGCGCCATGGGTTCTTTTGTCTTTCGATCTTTGACTAACTCGATGATCCCAAACAGTCCAATGGAGCGGACCTCACCTACCGAGGCATGCTCTTCACCCAGATCAGTCAACATGCGCTTCAAGACTGGACCCAGGCTGGCTGCATGCTCGACGATCTTATCTTCTCTCATCACATTGATGTTTGCAATTGCCGCTGCCAGTGAGACCGGGTGCGATGTGTATGTTAAGCCGCTTTCAAAGGCGCGCTCATTAAAAGCCGCCGCAATCTCAGGCTTCATTGCAACTGCGCCGAGTGGTGCATAGGCAGAGGTCAGTCCCTTCGCCATCGTCATTACATCCGGAACAGCATTCCAGTGTTCAACCGCAAACCATTTGCCGGTACGACCAAAGCCACTCATCACTTCATCAGCGATCATCACAATGCCATATTTATCGCACAACGCCCGCACACCCTGCAGATATCCATCGGGCGGGATGATAATGCCATTCGTACCGGTCACCGATTCGATAAGAATGCCGGCGATGGTTTCCGGCCCTTCATATTGGATAATCTCTTCCAGATGATTGAGATAATCTTGCGCAAAGTCTTCTTCCGATATATGCGGATTCGTCCTGTGGAAGGTTGAACGGTAGCGATAGGGATCCAGGAAATGTACAATACCCGTCATCAGATTCGGTTCCCAAACAACGCGCCGCGGATCTCCAGTTGCAGCGATCGCTCCGGCTGTTGCTCCGTGATACGAGCGGTAGCGGGTCAAAATCTTGTGCCGACCAGTATAGCCACGTGCCAGCTTGATCGCGTTTTCATTGGCGTCGGCCCCACCCAGCGTAAACAGGACTTTTGTCAGCGCTTGTTGTGGAGTGACCTCCGCGACCATTTTGCTTGCCAGCGCCCGGACCCGGGTCGTCATTCCTGGCGCGGCATAGGGCAGTTCCGCCGCCTGAGCTTGCATGGCTCGGATGACGCGTTCATCCCCGTGCCCGATATTGACGCACATCGTCATCGAGTTGAAATCGAGATAGCGTTTAGCATCTGCATCCCAGAAATAAACTCCTTTGGCACGTTGCAGTACAATCGGGTTGACCCTGGCCTGCGCAGACCAGGTATAGAATACATGCTCTTTTGATAGTGACAGAATTTCATCTTTAGGAAGATCGAACATGCAAACCTCTTGTTCTGCCAGCAGTTCAACTGCCGGCAAAAAGGATTATAACCCTCCCCATTTTGGGGAATCGTGATAAACTACAGCCCGCTTGAAACAGGTACGTTACAACGTGCCTTTCCGCTCCTGGCAAGCCCACGGTTTGAACGGGAGCAATCCCATGGAAAGGAGGAAACCCTCATGCGCAAATATGAACTCGTTTGCATTATCCAGCCCGAACTGGATGAGACCGCTTTTAAAGGCGTAGTGGACCGTCTCTCGGGCTGGGTCAGTGAAGCGGGCGGCAGCGTGGATAAAGTGGATGTCTGGGGACGCCGCAGGCTGGCTTACCAGATCCGCAAACAAAGAGAAGGTCAATACGTTCTATTGAATGTGACTATGGACCCGAAGTCCACCGGCGAATTAGAGCGAAACATCCGCTTCCTTGAACCCGTCCTGCGCCACATGTTGTCTGCTGTCTAAATTATTTTAGAGATATTCTCGGTTTTACAAGGAGATTGATATGAGCCGAGGCCTTAACAAAGTTCAGATTATTGGCCACCTGGGGCGCGACCCTGAAATGCGATATACCCCCTCGGGGCGGCCCGTCACCACGTTTACGGTCGCGGTCAGCCGCTCGTGGAACACAGTGGACGGTGAACGTCATAATGAAACGGAATGGTTCAATATTGTTGCCTGGGGCAATTTGGCCGAGATATGTAAACAATATCTCAACAAGGGCCAGCAGGTTTACATTGAAGGACGTTTGCAAACCCGCCGCTGGGATGACAAGGAAGGCGCAAAACACACGAGTGTCGAAGTCGTGGCAAATGAAATGATGATGCTCGGTGAACGAAGTGACCGTCGTGACCAGAACAATCAAGGACCATCCACCGCGGATGTCGCGCCCGATGAGAGTGAAATCTCCGCGAATGAGGATGAGTTTCCATTTTAAGAGGCTGTTTCTACAGTTCTTTACAAGACATAGATATGGTCTTTTCAAGGTCGAAATGGAGTCCGACAAGCCTGGACCAGTTTGCGCTAATCTGCATGAATTGTTGAATAATTCGCGGAGCTTTGCGACCAAAACCGGTGCCTGCTCCGACTATGAGATGACCATGAAGACATGGACATTCCCCTCTGCGATGTGTCCATGTATAGAACTAAAATTGGAGTAATAAATGGTTGAAGATCGAAGAACATCTGCTGGATCAGAAGGAGGCGGTGAACGCCGCTTCTTTGCCAAGCCCAAATTTTGTCAATTCTGTGCAGATAAAACTCTGAGAATTGACTATAAAAAGACAGACCTGCTTCGCAAATACATCACCGAAGAAGGCAAGATCCGTCCGCGCCGCCAGACAGGCGCCTGCGCAAGGCATCAACGCGCTGTGGCTGCAGCCATTAAACAGGCACGTCACATTGCACTGTTGCCCTTCACAGGCAAGTCATTTGATGAGGGGCGTTAACCCTGGGCGACAGCGGGGCATAGTCCGCGCCTAGAAAGCGCGCACCATGCCCCGGCTTTGCGTCGCGGAGAAAATGAATGCCAAAACAAAGCTCTACACCAAAAGTCATCACGAAAAAACATATGGCCCGTCTGGAACGGGAGCGGCGTCAAGTCAATCTTATTCGAGGCATCGCGATTGCCGGGATTGTGGTTGTAGTCGGTCTGCTGGCCTACGGCTATCTTAAGCTAAATGTCCTGGTGTTGCGTGAGCCGGTAGCCGAAGTGAATGGCGTAAAGATTACAACTGGAGAATGGCAGGAACGTGTCAAGTTCCAGCGTATTCAAATGTTGAATCTATACAATCAATACTCCTTCTATCAGAAAAATTTCGGCATGGATTATTCCCAACAAATGCAGCAAATTCAAAGTATGCTGCTGACGCCAGATACCGTCGGGCAGCAGGTGCTTGACCAGATGAAGGATGAAATCCTGATCCGTCAGGAAGCGCAGAAGCGCGGGATTACGGTCTCGCAAGATGAAGTACAAAAATCAATCCAGGAGAATTTCCGTTTCTTCCCAAACGGGACACCAACTCCTACTCTAACCCCAACGGAGTTTTCCTTCCCAACTCTCACGGGTCAGCAACTGACTCTGTACCCTTCGACCTCTACGCCGACCGCGGTGCTGACGCCTACCGTGACAGCAACGGCGACCCTGGATCTCTCGGCAACTCCTGCTTCGACTTCCACCCCCGCTCCGGCTACACCGACGCTGGTCCCCGAACCCGCAACTGCGACCGCCACCCCATATACGTTGGAAGGTTTCAAAACCGATTATCAGAAATTCCTGGAAAACTACAAGACCTATAATATCAGTGAAAAAACGATTCGGTCCGTCACAGAAATGGAACTCTTACGCAAGAAATTGCTGGACGACATAACCAAAGATACACCGAAGTCAGAAGAACAGGTTTGGGCACGGCACATCCTGTTAGAGACTGAGCCGGAGGCAAAAGCCGCCTATCAACTTCTCAAACAGGGAGTCGACTTTGCCAAGCTCGCCAAATCCAGCTCGAAAGATACCGGTTCTGCCGTAAACGGTGGCGATCTGGGTTGGTTCGGCAAAAGTCAAATGGTTCCTGAATTTGAAACAGCCGCTTTCAGTCTCAAGATCGGCGAGATTAGCGAGCCGGTCAAGAGCCAGTTTGGCTACCACATTATTCAAGTGCTTGGCCACCAGGAACTTCCTCTTACTGAGTCTCAGTATGAGCAGAAGAAACAAAAAGCATTTGATGATTGGCTGACCTCCGCCCGTGAAAAAGCAAAAATCACGACTTTCGATATCTGGAAGGAACGCGTTCCGGCGGAGCCAACTCTTCAAGTTCAATAATCACAGTACCCTATAAGATAGAAAACCGTCCGAGTTTGTGGCTCGGACGGTTTTCTATTCTGCAGGTCGTGAACCAACTGTTGAACACTCAATACAGGTTATACCCGCTGCAACATGTCATCTGTCACCTGATCCAGTCGTAAGCTGATTACCTGGCTTGCCGAATCGCGTCCCATTGTGATTCCGTAAATCACATCAGCGGCCTGGACAGTGTTCCGGTTATGTGTGATGACAATGAACTGTGTATCCTTGCTCAACTCCTGCAACAAATCACGGAAGCGCCCCACATTGGCTTCATCGAGCATCGCATCCACCTCATCCATTACGCAGACGGGCGTAGGCGAAACCTTCAGCAAGGCGAATACCAAAGCCACCGCGGTTAGGCTTCTTTCACCACCTGAAAGCAAAGCCAGTCCCTGTTCACGGCGGCCAGGCAGACGCGCCTCGATCTCGATTCCCGTCTCCACCAGGTTATCAGGGTCGGTCAGTGAGAGCCGTGCAGAACCACCACCAAACAAGCGAGTAAACATGGCACGGAACTGTTTATCCACAGCATCGAACGTTTTTGAGAATTCCTGCCTGGTAAGCTCATCCAACTCTGCAATCACATGCTTCAAATCCTCTTCAGCTTTGTGCAGGTCATCGACTTGAGTGCGCATGAACTGATAACGCTCCGACTCCGTGTCAAACTCCTGCTTTGCTTCAGGATTGATCGGTCCCATACGCCGCAAACGTGTGCGCTGCTGGGCTAATTGTGTTTCGAGATCAGGGGATACTTCGGTGACCACGGGCAACTCTTCAACCATGCCATCGAATGGCAAAGGCACAGGGCCTGAAACATCGGCAGCATAATCAAACATAACCAAGCCAAAATCATCTGTGATCTTTTGACGCAGGTTATCCAGACCCTCCTGTTTCCTCAACTGATCCAATTGCACCTGACCTAAGAACCGCTCTGCGGCCGCCAATGCCCGCTGGGCGCCTGCTTCTGCCTCCTGCAGGCGGGCCTCCTCCTGCTCGGCGGTTTCAAGATCTTTCTCGCCAGGATCAATGTGGACACGCAATTCTTCTATTTGCGTCTGCAACTGAGCCTCACGCTCATGCAGGGCTAAGTTGTCTTGCTCCAGGCCAGTCAACGAAGTTTCCGCTTCGTGCAAACGTGCGGTCAATTCAAAGCGACGGGTACCGAAGCGAGCAAATTCTCTTTCTCGCTCCTCTTTCCGAGCGCGTGCGTCCTCCAGCGCTCTCTCAACCACAGCCACTCGCGTGCCCCAATACGAGGCCTGATTGAGTGTGTCCGCTACATCCATGGCGCCTAACTTTTCAGAAAGCGTGCGCACATCTTCATGTGCCTTTGCTGATTGACGCTCAATATCCTCCAGGGATTGGATTAAATTCTGGCGGATCGAAACCGCTTCATCTACCTCAGCTTTTAACTGACTATGTTGACCCGTCTGCCACTCCAACTGACGTCGCGCCGATTCAGATTCTAAGCCGGCCTTCCGCTCGTCCTCTTGTGCCTCATCCAACCGGACCCGGGCCTCCTGCTCTGCCTCATGGGCTTGAGCCAACTGCCTTTGCGCATCCGCGACCCGTGTTGAAAGCAAATCGACCTCCTGGTTCAAGGACTCGATCTGCGCCTCCAAAGTAGCCAGGGATTCGGCAAGCTCGCGTTTTTGGCGCGGACGACTCAGTGCTGAAGAAGGAGCGGGCTTCCCGGCGATGATGAGTCCATCCCCGCGGAAGACTTCTCCGCGTAACGTCACAATGCGCGCATGAGTCGGCAAATCTTTCAGCAAACGACGCGCGGTCCTGCGATCCTGCACGATCAGGGTTTGGCCCAACATCAGGTTGACCGCTGAGCGTAATTCCTCGGGCGCGTGGACCAGTTCAGAAGCAACACCCAGGCTGTTTTCAACATTTGGATTTGTGATTGGCTGGCGTGAATGATTTTCAAGGGGAAGCAGCGCCGCGCGCCCAGCCTCATCCGATTCAAGCAATTGCAGGGCCACATCAATTTCATTCTCATCAAGGAGAATAGCATCAAGCGTATCTCCTAACGCCGCGGCAACCGCGACTTCAAGTTCGGCCGGAACATCCAGAGAGGCACTCAATGCGCCCCGCGCTCCTTTGAGACGTGCTGCGCGTGCTGCATCGAGCAGAAAGCGTGCGCCTTCCGCATAACCTGCTAAGGATTGCTCGGCCTGTTCGAGAACTTCCAGTTGCGCTTTCAGGCGGCTGTGTTGAGCAAGTTGATGGGAGCGTTCCTCAGATTTCGCGCGCCGCTCATTTTCAAGCCTTTCGACTTCCTTCTTACCTCGGCCTTCTTTCGCTTTTCTTTCACGATATTCTTCTTCCGCAACTTCATGAAGCTTCCACGCTTGAGTTAGTTTTTCATCTGCCTCACGTGCATGTACTTCCGCAGATGCGACGGCCTTTTCTACACTATTTAGCCGCAAATGTAAATTATCCAAACGAGATTTCAGTTCATCTAGGTGAGCTTGCGAATCGGCGCGTTGCGCGCTCCACTTTTCAATTTCAACTCGCACAGAGCCCATTTTCTCTTCAACCGCAGCACGCTCCGCTTGCCTGGTTTGCAAAGCCTGCTGAGCATCCGCAGACTGTTTCTGTGCATCCTCATATTCGCTTTGCAGCCGTGCAGCTTCCTGTTCTGCCTCTGCGAGACGTTCCCGCGCGATTTGTTCTTCATCCGAAGTCCGATTCTGATCTGCGAGGACTGAGGACTGTGTAGATAGCAAAGAGCGCTGACGTTCTTCGAGTACCGCAAGTTGGCGGCTGACTTCTTCACGCTGGTTATGCAGCTCAGCGGATTGGCGATGCCAGGCATTCACTTGCGTGCGCAAACCCGTGAGCCTTTGACGAAACTCGTTATGCTCCGCTTGCGCCTTTGCATGGACTTCACGCGCCTCACGGACACGGCCCTCATGCGCTTTGACGACCTCACGCGCATCGGTCAACTCTCGCTGGGCGTGATGCCAATGATAGCCATACCATTCGCGCAAGATCGCCTTCAAGTCCGCCTGGGCCCGCGTATAGTCGATCGCACGTTTGGCCTGGCGCTCCAGGCTGCGTATACGCGGCTCGAGCTCGGACATAATATCAAGGACACGCTCCAGGTTGCGCGTGGTGGTCTCGAGTCTTTTGAGGGCTTCTTCACGACGGACACGATATAACCCCACACCCGCCGCCTCTTCAAAGAGACGTCTCCGATCTTCGGCTTTGAGAGCCAGGGATGCATCAACAAGTCCCTGCCCGAGGAATGTATAGGTGCGCTCCGATAACCCAGAGGCCGCCAGCAATTCATTCAGGTCACGCAAGCGTACATGCTGATCATTCAACAAATAATCGTTATGACCATCACGGTAGGCACGGCGGGTCATCCCAACTTCAGTAAAGTCTACGGGCAGCCAGCCGGCCGTGTTATCAAAAACAATATGGGCCGAAGCCATTCCCGCGCGTGGCCGGTGCTCAGACCCGTTGAAGATCATATCTTCGGTCTTTTTGCCACGCAGAAGCGCGTACGATTGTTCACCCAATACCCAACGCAGCGCATCGACAATGTTGGATTTCCCGGAACCATTCGGGCCAACGACAGCAGTAATACCGCTCGCAAACTCAAATGTGGTTCTGGTTGCAAAGGTCTTGTAACCCTGCAATTCAAGAGATTTTAGACGAAGAGGCATGTGAGGTTAAATAAGTCCTATGTATTATGAAATACCCAAAGCTTCTAACGCTGCTTGTGCAGCAATGCGTGCAGCAACCTGCTTGCTTGAACCATGTCCCCGGCCGTATGGAGTGCCCTGAATGCGAACCTCAACCTCAAAGACTTTTGCATGGTCTGGTCCGGTGGAACCGATTGCTATATATTGAGGTGTTCCCATTTTTTCAGCTTGCGCCCACTCCTGCAAACGGCTCTTCGGATCATGAATTTCGTCAAGGATAAATTCCTGCGCCTCATCGAGCAGCGGATCGACAAACGCGTCCACCGCTTCGAGGCCAGCATCCAGATACAATGCCCCGATCAGCGCCTCAAACAGGGATCCGAGCAGCCCGTCGCGTTGACGGCCACCTGATGCAAATTCTCCGCGTCCAAGGCGCAGTGCGCTCCCCAGGTTCAAACGCCGGGCAAATGAAGCGAGTTGTTCATTACGCACAATCGCCGAACGGATTTTCGTAAGTTCACCC
The DNA here is from genome assembly GCA_035298105.1 of Anaerolineales bacterium. Lineage (GTDB taxonomy): Bacteria > Chloroflexota > Anaerolineae > Anaerolineales > Villigracilaceae > Defluviilinea. The sequence goes on from DATGYJ010000583.1 coordinate 42,258, forward strand.
TCACGCATTTCGGGAAAACGATTATAGGCCCATGCGCCCACAACGAAATCAAGTACGGCATCTCCGAGAAATTCGAGCCGTTCATTATCCTCCAGCGCATTGGGATTCTCATTTACGTAGGACCGATGAGTGAGAGCACGCGTCAGCAGAGCTAAGTTTGAAAAGGGCAGAGCCAGCCGACGGCTGAGGTCAGATGCGGATTCAAAATCCCGCGATTCGAATAAGGCTGTCACAGGAGTCTCCCTGGAACTCAGGGAGCGCCAGATCCCCTTCTCACCGTTACAGAGGTGAGGAACTCGCGTTCCATCAGTTCCAAATATCAAGATGTCAAGCGGGTTGAATTGTACTATAAGCTCATCGATTTTTTAAGATACAACCCCGCACGTTTCTTCTCTTCCATTTTGTGTAGCGTGCGGGGTACAATCAGCTATCCTTCTCCGAGGGAAAGTATGGCTGAACTCAGCAGCGAAACCAGATTCTTGCACGCGATTGAAATGGGGTTAGGCGCCTGGCAATGGGGCGACCGTGTAGTCTGGCAATATGGGCACGGCTACGGTGACGCAGAGGTACGCCAGGCGTTTCAAACCTCCCTGGAGGAAGGAATTCGTTTTGTAGATACGGCGGAAATTTATGGGAATGGTCGTTCTGAGCGGTTACTAGGACAATTCCTTAAAGAAACTGATCAACCCGTGTTAATTGCGACCAAATTCCTGCCCTTCCCATGGCGGTTTGGAAAAGGATCCTTGACACGCGCTTTGAAGGGCAGCCTTGCCCGCCTCGGCGTGGAAAGCGTGGACTTATATCAAATCCACTGGCCGACCCCAATTATGAGCATTGACGCAATGATGGGTGGCTTAGCGGAATGTGCAAAAAGTGGCATGACCCGCACCGTGGGTGTTTCCAATTTTGGTCAATCTCGGATGCTGGCAGCATACTCAGCTCTGGCACGTCATAACATTCCGCTGGCGTCTAATCAGGTGCACTATAGCTTGCTCAATCGAACTGTGGAGAGAAACGGGACGCTGGCCCGCTGTAAAGAGTTAGGAATTCGCCTGATTGCATATAGCCCGATCGAAAAAGGCTTACTTTCCGGAAAATACAATGTCGAGTCTCCCCCGCCCGGAGCACGCGCTAGGAACTACGCCGGGCTTCTCCCCAAGATCGGTCCGCTTCTCAAGATTATGACCGAAATTGGACAGGATCACGGCGGGAAATCCAACCCGCAAGTCGCACTGAACTGGCTGATTTGCAAAGGGGCGCTACCTATTCCCGGTGCCAAGAATGCCCAACAAGCCCAGGAAAATGCCGGCGGCCTTGGGTGGCGGTTGAAAGAAGATGAAGTTGTAAGGCTTGATGAAGCAAGCGACGCGATTGGGGAATAACCGAGATAGGCTGAACCAAGTCACCTATTCTGTTTCTTTGGAATATCCAATATTTCGTTTGGCAGCATTACCTCTTCAGGAGTGGTATTTGCATGTGAAGAAGCAGTCACGCGGGCCTTTGTGACATATTTCAGCATCCGTTGCAGATGTTCCATTTGAAATGGCTTGGAAATATAGTTATCCATGCCTGCCTCAAATAAGCTTTGTCCTTCCTCAGGCAAATAACTGGCAGTCAGAGCCACAATAAAAGTGTGCTGGCCTCCTTCTTCCCACTCACGAATGCGGCGGCTGGCCTCCATGCCGTCCATAATAGGCATTCGCAAATCCATGAACACAATATCGAATTGTCCGTATTTAATGGCATCAAAGGCTTCCAATCCATTGGAAGCTGTATCGACCTGATATCCCTCGTGCGTCAATAAAACCTGCATTAAGTGCTGGTTCAACGCGTCATCATCCACCACAAGGATTTTCAGTGGAGGCAGAGATTTAGGGTTGGATTGATTATCTGCAACAGAACTCATCACGTGGGGTCCAGTTATCCACTAACAATAAAGAAAAATCACACAAGTTCAGTCGTTCTTCGGTAGATTTAGGAGGGAATTGCCCTCTGAGCGCCAAATTCATGACACCAGATGTCAGGAAAGGTTACCCCATTATCTCCGCTGACCTGGTTATGCAATGAAATTACAATGAAAATGCCCGCAATTGCGGGCATTTCGATGATCTGAGCTCTGCGGCTGGGGAGCCGGTATTTATCTGACCATAAACATTTGGCGATCCAGACGATAGCCCATTGCTTCCAACTTGGGGGAAAACATGGGACGCAGTCCTGTCGGTCGAAATTGACCAAGCGGTCTTCCCTCCGAATCGGTCCCTGCCTGCTGAAAGTGAAAGATATCGGTCAAGGTGATCACATCCGATTCCATGCCAGCCACCTCAGAAATTTGCGTGACTTTTCTCGTTCCATCGGGGAAACGATTGAGATAGACGATCAGATCAAGCGCGGAAGCGATTTGCTTACGGATTGCGGTCACAGGCAACTCGAACCCCGCCATCAGCGTCATCGTCTCCAGGCGAGAAAGCGTATCACGGGGCGAGTTGGAGTGCACAGTGGTCATTGAACCATCATGTCCGGTATTCATTGCCTGTAACATATCCAAAGCCTCACCCCCGCGGATTTCACCGACGATGATGCGATCAGGGCGCATACGCAGGGAATTCTTTACAAGATCACGAATAGTGACTTGTCCCTCACCGTTGTAATCAGGCGGCCTGGCTTCGAGCGAGACCTTATGGGTTTGCATCATCTGCAACTCGACAGAATCTTCGATGGTTACAATCCGTTCATCGTCGGGGATCGAGCGGGCTAAAATGTTGAGAAAGGTAGTTTTGCCTGAGCTGGTATTCCCTGCCACAATAATATTCAATCGGGCGGCGACACAAACTGCCAGGAAATCTGCCATGCCTTGTGTCATCGAGTTCTTTTCGATGAGATCCTGAGTGGATAGCTTATCCTTTAAGAAACGACGAATGGACAGACAGGATCCCTGCTGCGCGACGGGCGGGATGATCACATTTACACGCGATCCATCCTTCAAATGTGCATCCACCATTGGGTGCTTGTAATTCACATAGCGCCCGAAGGGATTAATGATGTGATTGATCGCAAGCCGCAGCTGAAGCTCATTGTCATATTTTGTATCGGTCAACAATAACTTTCCATGTTGTTCAATGAAGATCTGATCGGGCCCATTGACCATGATTTCGCTGATCTGCGGTTCATCAAAAAATTCCTGCATAGGGCCGTAGTCTGCCGCGTAATCAAGGATCTCATCGAGGAATGTGTTTTCATTTTCTCCCAGCTCACCATTGGCCATTTGATAAGCCTGAAAGATCAAATCCTTCAACAACTCTTCGTAGTGCTCTCCCAGCGGCGGAGTCTGATCCATCAACTCCACAAGATATCTCAAGACACGGGGGCGTAACAACTCAGGATCTGTAATTCCCGGTACTTTGGGTGTTGCAGTTTTTTTTGCCATATTTACTCTCTCCCAGCTTTCAAAATATTTTGATTCAATTAAAACAGGGCAAACACAGACTATAGTCTGTGTTTGCCCTACATATGTCATTAGCGCATCATGCCAACCTGAGGAGCACTCTGGGCGACATAATTCGGGTTGTAGTTGAAATTGATAGTGGAGGAACCATCCAGCTTAATCGTATATGCGACCACTTGCGTGTTGTACGTTATATCTGGGTTTCCAGATTCAGTGGTACCGTTGAAAGTCATGTCACAGTAGGGGGCAAAGATCGTACCAGTATAGGTATTTTGAGAATTCCCGTTAATATTACAGTTTAGGGGTGTGCCGCTGAAATTTGAATCGACAATGATCAGATAACCAGCATATGGACCGGTGGTAGGAGCCGTCAATGTAATCTTGCCGCCCTGGATATCGAATTTGTAGCCCGAGCGGATGAAGATCGTGACATTATATCCGGTAAGAATAAGCTTCTTATCGCTCAATTTAACCACGTCCTCGACACAATAGACACCAGGCTGCATGAAGACATCTTCGTAAACTGGACTGGTTGAGGTTCCCTTGGGAGGAAATTCATAATACTTGCCGGGGGTGAGTGTAGTTTTCTGAGTAGTAGGATCGCTGGAATATTGCCCCGCGGGAGAAATACATTCACTTGGTTCCGGAGGCATGGCAGGCGGAAACGGAAATGGATCGTTATTATATGTAAACTGAGGAGGCAACGTGTTCGTTTTTGTACAGGTCGAGGAACTACTACTAAGATTGATATTGCCGCTGCCTACGCTGGTAACATTACCCCCGGTAATCGTGATTTGTGGACAACCCGCTTGTTCCAAGCCACACTCACCGGCAGTTCCCGGTGAATTGACGAATGCGCCGCCGCCGTTGAGGTTGATGTTTCCATTGCCGCCCAAAACCAGGTTGCCGTTCTGCCCCGAACAAGGTTGTGGGCTCAATGACTTAAGTAAATCCAGGCCATATGCCGGCCCGGCTGCTGACCAATATGCAATTGCCTGTACGGTATTAACGGTCTCCTTAACACCGATCACTGTTGCAAAATAAGTGCGGACATGCGAGGTAATGATGACTTGAATATAATAAGGATTCCCGTCATAGGGTCCGCAAGACGACCCGGCCTCATGGCATTTATACACCTCGACTTCATTGGTAACATGATTGTCATCATAGCCATTTTCAAGGGCCCGATCCTGTGCACTAAGTTTCCACATGGGAATCGAAACGCCACCGACAACCACATCAGAAGTTTTACCATTCGTCAGCGCCACTGCTCCGGCAAGCGCAGCCGCATCGGCTGCGTTTTGGGCATGCCGGCGATCTGAGAATTTGGCACTGCCATCAATTGCCAAAGCCGTGAAAGCAAATAGACCGACTGCCGCCAGAGCGATAAGGATCAATGCCTGACCATGTTCACTCTTAATGGTTTTCATAGTTGTATCTCCTTCCTATTGACGGACTTCGTTAAGGTCTTTGGATTGGATAATTTTCACATCCGGGTGTTGCGAGGTTGATAACGATCTTTTCGAGACCATTCTGGGTGTGATAATTATTATCGAATGTAAATACAAGCTTGGAGGTCACGTTATTCCCTGGGATGGCCGGGATGGCTACTGTGGTAGAGGAGATTGTGAAGTCGCCCGAGCTGTTATTCCCGGTCCAGAAGACGCCTCCGAGACTGACGGTTTTTAAGGCCAGAGGTTTACCGGCCGGTCCTCCATTGGTGGAATTCCAAACCACACGAATATCCAGGACAGTGATCGCCTCATGCGGATTGGTGATCGTCAAACTCATGGTAGGGGTGCCGGTCGTGATACTGATGGAACCAGCTTGGATGCTGCTACAGCCTGGCACCGCTGTCGCAGTAGTGGTTGGCGTAAATGTTACGGTCGCCGTTGCTGTACTGGTAGGCGTATTGGTTGGCGTGTTCGTTGGGTTAGGCGTGAACGTGAACCACGGACCCACGTCCGTCGCAGTTAATGTGGAGGCTGCCGTCGTCGCCGTCGGCGTGTCAGATGGAATTGCTGTGTTTGGCACGGATGTCAATGTCACTGTCGGCGTGTCCGACGGACCGGATACGGGTCCTGGCACGGAGCTTATTCCCGAGGTCAGATTGATGATGCCCAGGATGGTCCGCGCGCTGGTGGAAGTAATGGTTTTTGGCGCGAGCGGGATGAGTTTGACCAAAGGAGTATAAGTCGCGGTAACGGTAACCTGCACACGGTCGCCAGGCGAGATAAATACCCCCGGATCCGATCCACTGCCATCGTCATCACAGGTATTGTAGGCTACTGTACCTGGACCGGTGTCGTAAGAAATGGTAATCGTCAACGGTCTGACAAGGGCTGCACGCCTCGCCATATCCGCGATTCCTTTACAATAGTTATACTTGGTATGCAGTTTATCATCGGTCAACCCCACTGCCGAAGCGTAGCGGACCGCTTCACGACTGGCATTGTTGACCGCGGCATAGATGTAGATCAGGCGCGCCACTTCCAATATTCCCAGAAGCATCATCAAAAGAATAGGCAGGACAATCGCAAACTCTGTAATTGCCTGGGCAGAATACCCGGATTTTTTTGATCTTCGACAAAGGGTGTTCATCATGCTTTGCTCTTTCCGTGCTCAGTATTCGATCAATTAGCAATGTGACAACAAAACCGACTCGCTGGAACGGGTCGGTTTCGCTGTTGCTCGCCAGAGACTACACCCGCTTGGGGTTTTGCGACCAGATTTCGTCTCGGGGTCCAGGCATCCCAAATAAAGCTTCAAATTTTGAGTTTTAACGACGGTAAAACGGTAAAATGACCGCCAATCAAACACAAGACGGGACACAACTGGATAGGTTACGGATTCTTTGCATAAATGTAACTTTTTTGTTATGAAGTAACCCCCTTGGCGACCAAACTCAAGTCTGCGTTTTCACAACTTTTTTCGACATCTCAATCGCTGCCTGTTTCATTACCATGCTGGCAGTATCTGTCGGAAATTTTACGCTGACCGGCAGGTTTTGGTTGTTCGCCAGCGTAAAATTGCCCATCATGTAAGGCATCATTAACTTGATTTCAATTTCAAGGATCTTTTCTGCTTCAGCCTTTGTAAGCCCCTCCAGGCCAACCGCACGATTAAGGATTGGGAAAACACGTTTTGGCTCAATTCCCTGCTCTCTCAGGTAGTGCCATAATTTCTTCGTATGATTGACCGTACTAAGGTCCGTGCTCAATATGAGCACAACCAGGTCGGCATCGTGGATCACCGGTAAACTAATCTTTGAGAGCGAACGACCGAGATCCACCAACACATAATCATATGCTTTACGGAGAGATTCCACTATATTGGGGATATGATTCACCTGCAGATTGATGGAGGATTCCGGATCAGGTGCTCCGGGCAGCAGGTGAAACAACCAATGAGCAGGCACCACCAGGTTATCTTGAATATATTTTGGATTGATCCGATCTGGAGGCTGTTCCGCGACGGTCACAAGATTGAATCCGTACTCTGAGACGCCCACCAAAGGCGCAATGGATCCCATAGGCAAAACCAGGTCGGCAACCGCGACCGTGGATTGATTTAACTGCTCGGCGATGTTCATCCCAATATTTGCGCAGAGCGAGGAGGTTCCTGTTCCCCCCTTGGCACTCAAGAATACAAACAACGCCCCCCTTTCGCGCGGTTTACTAAGACCCTTGCCCTCCATCAGAAAGCGGGGTATAGAATCTACCAATGCCATCATCACCGTGCCAGATTTTACATAGTACTCAGCGCATCCCGCCTGTAAGCAAGCCTGCATTTCTTCAGGATCGGAGCGGCTGCTTAGAACGATACAGGGAACATTCGCCATTTGGGGGCTTTGTTGAAAATACTTGATCAATCGAGTCGCATCGACATCCGGCAACACGGTATCAAAGATCACAATCTGCGGAGGCGCTTCTATGATCATTCGCGCGCCTTCTGCACCTGAACGAGCATGCTTTACCTGATAATTTTTCTTTTGAAGCAGCTGCCCCAAAAAGTTCCGATTGGCTTCATCTGCATCGATCACAAGGACTGTAATGCTGCTATCCACAGTGCTACCATCCTTTCAGCATAATCATGGCAATGCGGTCAATACCCAGCGTTTTTCCGAATCAGACTGAGTCAGGATCAGGAGCAGACAGGGAGAATTAGAATCCAATTTCTGCATTTCTGCAGGCGACAGTTGACGAACTGAATACACCTGATAAACCAACCGATCATTGTTGCTCATGAAAAGCTCAATGGGGTCTTTCGGGTTCAGAGTTCGAATGACAGCTTCCAACTGGCGGCTCCAGGGCAGTGCTACCCAACGACAGACCTCGGTCCCTTCCAGCCATTCGGCTCCCTGCGGCTCCCATTTGCCTTCCTGCAAAGAGCCCTTGCCCAGTGGAAAATTCCAGCCACCTGGCAGACTCACAGAAGTAGGATAAGGCAGGTTCGAAGCCTCTTTCACCGGCTGAGGACGGGATCGCTGATAAGCATTGAAGATAAGTAACGAGGCCAGGGCAGCCATAATGATACCCAAAAATGCCAGGGTGATATTGACGGATCGTCTATATGGTCTGAGGGCATTTTCGAAAGCACGCAAACGCTCCTCCAGCGGGTCAACTGCTGGAGCTTGAACTTCCACAAATACTTCTTCGCCACCCTCGAGCGCAACTGATCGAACATCGCTGACCTTCTCAGCTTCTTCAGGAGTAGGCCGGCGAAAAGCCTGTTCTTTGAGTTTCTCAAAATCGATCTCTGGCTCGGGCTCAGGCGGAGCCTCTACAGTGGATGGCTTCGTTGTTTTTACAGCCGTTTCTTCGGCCTCGGCTGCGAGCATGTCGAGGAGTTCATCCATCTCATCGACCTGCTCTTCAGACTCTTCCTGCTGTTCTGGCGCCTCTGTCGAATCGATGGGAGTAGATAGGGTGGGCAAATCTATTTCCATGGTAACAGGGGGCTTCTCTGCTTCAGTATTCTTACCCTTCCTGCCAATTCGCTGCCACCATTTCGACTCTTTTTGACCCTTATCTGCTTCCTCTTCTATCAAAGACCGGCGTACATCTTCCAGTAAATCTTCAGAGGAGACCTCGCCAACCTCCGGGGTGCCAGCATCCTTGCTGGAAGTGGCCTCTTCCTGTGAAGCCAGGGCAGAAGGGGTTGCTTCCGTTAGTTCCTTCTTTTCTTCAACTGCTTCACTTTCTGTAGCTTCAGGATTTTTTGCTTTTGAATTTTTCTTTGCCATAATCTTTACTCACTAAGGAATAACTGTGGGCAGCGGCGGTTGCTCAAACATAAAGGTCACTGTCACTTCACCCTGTTGTGGCAGTTCGAACCTCTGGTTGCGATATAAGCCCGGCAAGCTCACATTGATTCCGATACCAGGTGTATACCCAGACATATCGAAAATGGCGATGCCATTTTGCGTTCTCTTTGTAATCTGCTGATTCGTTGAGGTCTCAAGAAGGATCGTCATCGCGTCGACCCATTCTCCCTCATCCGGAGATTTATTTCCATTGCGATCAATAAATACCTGAACTTTAACCGTCGCGGTTGAGATAAAGGGAGTGGGGGTCTGGATGGGAGTCCGTGTAGGGATAAAGGTCGGCGCGGCGAATACAACATTCACGTCGGTAGGTTCCAGGAGATAAAAATCAAAGGAGGATAAATTACCCATAAAACCATCCACATAATCCTTTGCACCTTTACACTTAAGTTTTTTCTGAAGATTTTCCCAAGTGACAGGTTGGTGAGCCTTTTTCGTAGAAAGCACTGCTTGTTGCAAACAATTTATACCACTGTGATAAGAGAGAAACGTGAAGCGCCACAGGTCTTCGTAATCTGTCCGCACAGTGGTGCCACCCGCGGCACGGGTGGCGACTGCCGCCGTTGCAGTTGCGGCATCAGCGTCCTCATCGGGTTT